>CAKUQM010000027.1 GCA_934675465.1 uncultured Erysipelotrichaceae bacterium
GCTTATTGTTGCTCAAAGAATTTCAACAATTAAGAATGCCGATAAGATTATCGTTTTAGATGAGGGTAAGATTGTTGGCATGGGCAAGCATAGTGAGCTAATGAAGGATTGTGATGTATATAAGGAGATTGCATATTCACAATTGTCTAAGGAGGAATTAGAAGATGCCTGCGCATAGAGCGATGAAAAAAGAGAAGGCCAAGAATTTTAAGGGCAGCATGCTTCATCTTCTTGACTATATTAAGGATTATCATTTTAGAATTATTCTAGTTTTAATTCTAGTTGTTTGTTCTACTATTATCTCCGTAGTAGGGCCTAAGATTGCTGGTGGCATTACTACTAAAATCTATGAGGGTATTGTTGGTAAGGTAACTGGTGGTAGTGGCATTGATTTTGATGCCATCTTTAAGATTGTTACAACGATGGCAATATTGTATGCATGTAGTGCTTTGATCAATTATGTTTCTAATTTGATCATGGTTAAGACTAGTGTTGATTTAACTTATCGTCTAAGGGATGATGTTTCTAAGAAGATAAATAGATTACCACTTAAGTTCTTTGATAAGCACAGTCATGGTGAAGTGTTATCAAGAGTTACTAATGATGTAGATACTATTGCGAATAATTTGAGTAATACAATTACGCAAATGTTGTCTAGTGTGGTTACTGTTATTGGTGTGCTTTATATGATGTTTTCTATATCATTTAAGCTTACTATTGTAGCTTTGTGTGTATTACCTTTAACCGCTTTTTGCGCAACTTTTATTGTTAAGCATTCACAAAAATATTTCTATAAACAACAATCAGCATTAGGTGAGGCTAATGGTTTGATTGAAGAGATGTATTCAGGTCATTTAGTAGTTAAGGCTTATAACTATGAGGATAAGTCAATTAAGGACTTTGATAAGATTAATAAGAACTTAGAGGAGTCTGCTCATAAGTCACAGTTCTATTCAGCTATTATGATGCCAGTTACTGGTTTTATTGGTAATTTGATTTATGTGGCTGTATGTTTACTTGGCGGTTATGAGGCAATTAAAGGAAGGATTACAGTTGGTGATATCCAGGCTTTGATTCAATATGTTAGAAACTTGAATCAACCAGTTTCCCAGGCTTCACAGTTGTTGAGTAATATTCAGTCAATGGCTGCTGCGGCTGAGCGTATTTTTGAGATTTTGGATGAACAAGAGGAAGAGCCTGATTGTGCAAATCCTGTTAGTATCTATGATGATAATGGTGATTTAACAATCAAGGGCAATGTTTCTTTTGAGAATGTACGCTTTGGTTATGATCTGGATAATATCGTTATTAAGGATTTCTCAATGTATGTTAAGCCGGGTCAAAATGTAGCTATTGTTGGGCCTACTGGTGCTGGTAAGACTACTCTTGTTAAGTTGTTGATGCGTTTCTATGAATTGAATGGTGGCACTATTTATGTTGATGGCCATGATATTAAGGATTATACAAGAAGTGATTTAAGATCTTTGTTTGGTATGGTTTTACAGGATACTTGGTTATATAGTGGTTCTATTAAGGACAATATCAAGTATGGTAAGTTGGATGCGACTGATGAAGAAGTATATGCAGCTTGTAAGATGGCTCATGTTCATCATTTCATTAAGACTTTGGATCAGGGATATGATACACAAATATCTGATGAGACTAGTGGCATTTCCCAGGGTCAGAAGCAGTTGTTGACTATTGCCAGAGCTTTCTTGAAGGATCCTAAGATTTTGATTCTAGATGAGGCTACTTCTAGTGTTGATACGCGTACTGAAGAGTTGATTCAACAGGCTATGGAGAAGCTGATGGAGAATAGAACTTCGTTTGTCATTGCCCATCGTTTGAGTACTATTAAGAATGCTGATATTATTATCGTTCTTGATAAGGGTGATGTAGTTGAAGTAGGTAATCATCAAGAGTTGTTGGCTAAGAAGGGTTTCTATTACAACTTATATAATTCGCAATTTGAGGAATAGTTACATTCCTCTTTTTTATATAATTGAAGTAGATGATTGGAGAACGCTATGAATAAAGAAGAGATGATTAAAAAGTATGAAGACTATAGAGAACGTTTAAATGCTTATGAACTGATGATTAACACAGTATGTTTTGATAAGAATACGATTGCGCCTGTGATGGGTAATAAGTATCGTAATCAGATGCTTAATATTATTGTGGGCGAGGCTTATGTGATTGAGACTGATCCTGAGATTATTAAGCTGGTTGATGAGTTAAGTGAAATGGACTTGGGTGAAGACTTAAATAGGGATATTTTCTTGACTAAGAAGTCGCTTGAGAATGCTTCTAAGTTTACTAAGGAAGAAGTGATGGAGTTCAATAATGCCTTTAGTGAATCTTTTGATGCTTGGTTAGTAGCTAAGGAAAAGGGCGATTATAGCTTGTTTGAGAAGCATTTAATTAAGGTTATTGAAATTGCGAAGAAGAAGGCAGTAAGACGTAATCCTAATGAATTAGCTTACAATGTGATGTTGGATGATTATGAAGAGGGTATGACTATTGATAAGTATGAGGAATTCTTCAAGCTTATTAAGGAAGAGTTGTTGCCTCTTATTAAGGAAGTGGATAGTAAGAAGGATTATATTGATGATTCTTTCTTGTATAAGTATTATCCAAAGGATAAACAAGCTTTATTTAATGAGAGATTAAAGGAATATATTTGTTTTGATAAGTCATGGGGTTATTTGGGTCAAAGTGAGCATCCTTTTACTAATGGTTTGAGTAAGAATGATGTTCGTATTACTACTAATTATGATGAATACAATATCGCTTCTAATATCTTTAGTGTTATTCATGAAGTGGGTCATGCTCATTATGAACATAATATTTTGGATAAGTATGATGGTACTAATATTAAGAAGTATATTTCTAGTGGTATGCATGAATCGCAGTCTCGTTTCTTAGAGAATTATGTTGGTAGAAGAAAGTCTTTCTGGGTTGGCTTGTATCCTTATTTACAAGAACTATTTCCTGAGAATTTGGGTGATGTTGATTTGGATGCTTTTATAAAAGCTATTAATGCGTCTAAGTGTTCTTTGATTAGAACTGAGGCTGATGAGTTGACTTATCCTATTCATATTTTAATTAGATATGAGATTGAAAAGGGCTTATGTGATGGAAATATCAGTTGTGATAAGTTGAATGAGACTTGGAATCAAAAGTATAAGGAGTATTTGGGTGTTGATGTAGAGAGTGATAGAGATGGTATTTTACAGGATGTTCATTGGTCTGATGCTTCATTTGGTTATTTTCCTACTTACGCTTTGGGTAGCGCTTTTGGTGCTCAATTCTTGGCTACTATTGAAAAGGAATTGGATTTAGATAATTTATTAGAAAATGGTAAGTTTGATGAATTGGTTGCTTATTTAAGGGATCATATTCAATTTGATGGTGCTTTACATAATTATGAATATATTTTAAATAGAGCTACTAAAGAGGATTTTAATCCTAGATATTATGTTGATTATTTAAAGAATAAATATACAAAGTTGTATGAATAATATAGTTTCTTATGCAAAGGACGTTACTTCTACTTTTGAAGAACTTCCTTTCTCTAATGTAGATAGTTTGATTCTTTCTTGGCTTGCTTATTTTAGATATCCAAAGATTACTAAAGTAAGTACTTTTAGTGGTGCTAAGCTTAAGGATTTGTATTGCGTAGAATATTTTGATGAGATGTTTAGTGATACTTATGATCCTGAAAGTAGTAGGGAATTGTTTACTTATTTGGCTTGTAGTCCTCGTTTTAGGAATATTGTCCTAAAGGCTTATACTTGTAAGTCTGATAAGTCTAAGCAGGAGCAGTTTTCGGCTATTACTTTTAAGATAAATGATCATTTTCATTATGTAGCCTATAGGGGTACTGATTCTACGATTGTGGGTTGGAAGGAAGACTTTAATATGGCCTTTAGGTATCCTATTAGGGCACAAGAGGATGCTTATGATTATTTGAAAAAGATTGCCTTAAGAACAAATGGTGATTTGATGGTTGGTGGTCATTCTAAGGGTGGTAACTTGGCTGTTTATGCCTTGGCGAACAGCGATGATTTTATAAAGAGAAGAATAGTAAAGGCCTATTCACATGATGGTCCAGGTTTCTTAGAGGAAGTATTAAAGAGCGATAGTTTTCAATCTATTAGTAATAAGATTGATAAGACCGTTCCTAAGTCTTCGATGATTGGTATGTTTCTTCAACAACATGAAAATTATCGTGTAGTGTCTAGTAATAGTTTTAGTGTTTGGCAACATAATCCTTTCTCTTGGACTATTAAGGGTAATGAATTTGAATATATCGATGATTTGACTAATGATGCAAAGTATTTTAATCATACTTTAAATGAGTGGGTAGCGAGTTTAACCAATGAGGAAAGAGAAAGGCTTGTGGATATCTTGTTTAGTTTGATTGATGATGATGTTGATAAGACTGATGAGATTTTTAAGAATTGGCAAACTACTATCCCTAATGCCTTGAAGGTTATATCTAATACTGATGAACAAACTAAGAATTTTGTGAAGGATATTGTAAAGGAATTCTTTAGTTTGTGCGTGAAGAATTTCCCTGAGTTGTTTAAGAAATAATAAGTTCGTTGTAAAAAGTGTGGTGTACTACAAAAGTTCGTTGTAAAAAGTGTAGTGATACCACATTTTTTCGTTGTAATTTTTGTTGGCCATGTGAGTAATAGAAGAAAGACAATTGGTTGAAAAATATTTTACAGTGACATAAAAATATCACTGTAAAATTTGAGGAAACTTCATATTTATTAACAAGAAAAAAACTTCTATCACAAAAACGCTGAATAGATAATAAACGACTGCTTAATAAAGACAACTATAATATTTGTTCGTGATAGGGACAGTAAGCCTATTATTAATAAATATACACGGAGTAGCAAGATGCTATTCTTTTATTTTGAATGAGTTTATAATATGTTGTATGCAACATATTTAGGAGAGTATTATGATTACTTACAAAGAATATAAAAATAAATGTTTAGAAGATTCTAACTTTAAAAAGGAATATGATGACTTAGAACCTGAATACGACATTATTAATGCGATGATAAAAGCTAGAAAGGAAAAAGGCCTCACTCAGAAACAATTATCTGAATTAACTGGTATTAGCCAAGCTGATATTTCTAGAATTGAAAATGGTACTAGAAATCCTAGTTTGGAAATGATTAAAAGGTTAGCGACAGGTATGGGTATGCGTTTAAAACTTGAATTTATTCCTGTTTCTAAAGTAGAAGACTAGTATTATCACAAAAACACGGAATGAAATGCCACAAAAACACGGAATAGATAGAAAATTGACTATTTATCGTAAAAAAATTACGATATAAATAATATATTAAGTAAATTAGTTGCGATTAGTTTTGGTAAAAGATAAAATATAGGTAATAGGAGGATTCTATAATGCTTACTAAAATTACTCTTGATAACTTTAAGTCTTTTAAGAATAAAACAGTTGTTGATTTAACTAAAACTAACTATACAATTCTTCCACAAAATGTAGCTGATAATGGTGTTTTAAAGGGTTGCATTTTTGTGGGTGCTAATGCATCTGGTAAATCTACTATTATCTTGGCGGTAAAGTTGCTTCTTGATTTACTATTCTCGGAAAGAAATATTAATTCAGGAATGTTTCTTTGTATGTTTGGCGATAGTAATAAATATTCTCTTTCTTATGAATTTTTAATCGAAAATAAAACAATTAGATATTCTTTTGAAGTTGATGTGGCTAAGAAAATGATTTCAGAATTATTGCATATAGATAACGAATTATTACTTCAAAGAATGGGCTTATCTGCTAAATCTTATATAGCTGATTCAAATGGTGTTAATTATGATGAAGAGGATGTTGGCAAGGATTCTTTGTTCTTAAGAACTCTATACTTTAATACAAAATTTGCGTCTAATTCAACTCTTGGCAGTTGGATGGATTATTTAAAGAAATCTTTCTATGTGAATATGTTTAAGGGTGAGATTGTTTCTTATGGAAAAAGAGATATGACTATTGCGACTTATCTTGATAATGGCGGTTGCGAGGTGATTAATAATTTCTTTGATGAATATAACTTTGAACAAAAAGTTGAATTTGTCCACAGTACAAGTGGAGGAAAGATTAGTTTTGTGGCAGGGGAAGATGAAGATGTTAAAACTGTTTTCTTTAAACGCAAAGGTATTGAAGTTCCGATTCCTTTCTTTGAAGAATCTTTAGGTAATCAAAACTTATTAAGGATTCTTCCTGTATTTTTAAGCGCTATAAATAATGGCGGGATGTTATTGATTGATGAATTTTCTAGTGGCTTTCATAATGAACTTGAGAGTTTACTTGTCAGATATTTTATGGAAAAGGCAAATCATGCTCAAATGTTGTTTGTATTTCATTCAACAAATCTATTAAGTAATTCAATTCTTCGCCCAGATCAAGAATATTCAGTTGAATTCCAAGACCAAAACGGAAGTACTGTTAGAAGATTTTCATCTGAACAACCACGTTCAGCTCAGAATATAGAGAAGATGTATGTGAGTGGTGTATTTGGTGGGCTTCCTGGATATAAAGAGGTGGTTGATGAAGCTTAATAAGGAAAAACGTATAGGCAGAATTCTTTTTGTAGTGGAAGGAAGCCAAACTGAATTCTCTATTTTAAAGCGCATCTTTTCTAATATTCTTGGTTATACATATATTGAGAAGCGTAGAAATAAATTAACATATTTTACAAATGGAAAGGATCGTTATTCTCAAGTCGCCATAATCAATACCAAAGAGAGCAACATTAAAGATATAAGCGAAAATGAAGATTATCTAGATGAAGTGTTTGAAACACTACGAGAAAGATATCATTTTCCTGTGGACCAATCAGCGATTTATTACCTATTTGATAGAGATCCCAAATCAAACACAAATACTGAATTAATTGAAAAATACATATTATCACTCGCAAATCCATATGATAATGAAGATTTCAAGGCGGGACAATTATTAAGCTATCCAAGCGTAGAAAGTTATATTGTTTCTAATTTTAAAAATGATGCCAGAAATATGTGTTTCTCACTTGGAAGAGAAATTAAAACATATATAGGAAAAAATACTGATATACAGATTAACAAGATATCTGAAGAGACTATTATAAAAGCAGCTGATGAATTCTTAAGATATCTATCTGATGAACAAATTGCTTTTGATATTGATAACTTTTCTAACGCCTCTCATAACATATTTAATAAGCAAGAAATCGAATATTTATCAGGTAGAGGATTTAAATTGTTTTCGATGTTGACACTTGCATTTTTGCAAATGGGGATTATAGACATGGAATTATAAGCTTCATTCTTAGGATGGTATGAAGATATTGGTTATACAAAACGAATAGAAAAGATTCCAACCTCATATTATAGAGATATCACTCTTTACGCAAAGATTAGAGAAACTAGATACTTCAACTATAAGACAGGAAGTTGGGAATATGTAAAATAGGCACTTGTTATTTATCAAAAGGAGAAAAAATGATATTGTTAAATTCAGTAGAAAAAATAATAGAAAAAGTAAAACTAAAAAACGGTGAATATTTAAATGTTTTAGTTCGAATAACTGATGATGAAAAAGAACTAGATAAAAATCTTTTTAGTATAAGTCTTTATTTGGATTCTGAAGATGGACGAAGAATAATAGGCCGCCTTCATGCTTCAAATGATCGTTCTTCTACAAAAGAACAGTTGATAATTGATGATAACATTATTTCTGACAACCTTAGAGGATATGGATTAGGAAATTTTCAATTACAATATTTTATAGATTATATAAAAAGAAGTAGACCTAGTATTAAAACTCTATATGGAAGTCTTACACAAGATGATTTAAAAGAAACTACATATTTAGAACAATATTATAAAAAAATGGTTTTGAAGTAATAATAAATAAAAATAAAGAAAATGGAAGTATTTTTAAACTTCTTTAAAAGTTGCTTTTCCATAAAAAAACTCAGAATCTAATCTGAGTTTTTATTTAGCTATTTTGCTCATTCTTACTTATTTAAGGTACAGGTTTGAAAAATTTTTGTGCCACCCATAGTTTGCCCAGCGGCCACTACGAATTTTTCATAATTTCCGCTTGCATATAAGTCATTTGAATTATTATAATCAAAGAACCAACTATTGTTGCCGTCGTAGGTATATTTACCGGTGTCAGACCATCCATAAGTAATATCTTTATCGTTAAAAGTACCATCTTCTTTCAGAGTCAATACGTAATTACAAGCACTTTCATTGCTCATGCAACATGTATAAGTTTTTGGCCAGTTATTAATAGGATTGCTGTCAAGAACTGTTACATCATCTTCTAGGGTAGTAGACCACTCACCCTTGGTGAATGTTACTGATAATTTGCCTGTATCCTCATCAAAGTCTATTGTGTGAGTTACACCTTCATCTTCATGGATGTATTGTTCTAAATCGTAGCCTACGTATTTATCAACTTCGATATGACGGTCAACTGAAACATTAGGTTCATTGACTTCTACTGGAATATTGAAGTCGGTTGTTTTCTTACCATTTGTAACAGTAATAATCATTTCATTGTCTTTGATTTCATAGCTAACCTTAGCATCCTTATCTAAATTATCTAAGTAAATACTTGGGTCGATTTTTTCAGTAGCGTCAATTGTAACTATTTGACCGTCTTTTACATTAGTAGTAACTTCCTTACCACAACCAGTCAGCAATAGTGATAATGCACAAACGCATAATAATTTTTTATTCATTCATAAGCTCCTTTTGTCTACATCATTATAACAAGTTATACCTAGCGAAAGCTTTACATAAACAAATTCTTTAGTAATGTTTCCACGTTGAAAGTTCGGGAGGCCAAAACGATTGACGTTTTCAATGGCAACCGTTTTGGCTGCGTTTAGCTATCCCATTGGTTGATAGTGTATATTCATTTAAATTTTCAAAATAGTAGCTTTGATCAATACCTCTTAAATAAATATCACGATTATTGATGTCGTTTGTTAAAGAGGTTTTTAATAATTCTTTGATTTTAACATCATCAATAGGACTATCTATCATGACATAAAAAAGTAAAGGATACTTAATATCATCATAATGATAAAACCAATAATTACCAAGGTAACTAAAATTGGTGATACTTTTGATGGTTCTTTATATTGTATGTATGTTTGATTTGTTTGTATAGATACACGCTTGTTTTTGTTTTGAGTTTTATGTGTTTGTTTACGATACAACGCAAGAGGATCCTTTTGGTTTAGAATTCTATTATAAAAGTTGTTAAGCCATACTTCATCATTAGGTTCACATAAATCTTCTTCAGTGTAATCTGGTTCATGTACAATTTTGTTTCTTACCCAACGGTAGCGCTTAAGTTGTTTTAAATCTTCGTTCCAACCATCAACATAGTAATAACCATTACTAGTGTTGATCATTTTATCGATATAAATAGAAACACCATGTTTATCATTAAACATGTCATTACATAACTGTTCTAGTCTTTTATAAGAGTCAATAAATTTCATAAAGTTAAATGGCGGAGGCGATGGGAGTTGAACCCATGCGCCACGTTAATGACCTGCCGCATTTCGAGTGCGGTCCCTTCAGCCACTTGGGTACGCCTCCGTATCAATTAATTATAAAATAGATGTATCATATAGTCATGAATTATTATGATGAAATTTTAAAAAAGATTGAAGAATTATTAAAAGATAATAAACAAGAAGAAGTTAGAAGAATCATTGATGATGAGCTTAATCAAGCTTATGTTCCTAGGGAATTTGAAGAAAAGCTTATGGAAATCAAGGATACTTTAGTTGTTGATACAGTTGCTCATACATTAAGTGATGAAGAAATCATTGAATATCTTGGTGGTTCAAAAGAGAAACAACTAATGGCAGTATCCATCTTAGATAAGAAGAATCTAAGAGAATATGTAGATATCTGTAATGATTATTTAAGTCATGAGGGTTTCAAGAATGCGAAGGCTTTATTATTAGATTCTTTAATAAGACAAGAGTTAAATGATACTATCTACTACAATGATGAGGGCATGGAATATGAGTTTATCCCTAAGTATCAACTACCAATTGAAGAGAGTGATGGCTTCTTAGCAGGCAATAAGTATTTAGAAGAATATTATCTAAAAGATCCAAGTAAGTTAAAGATGGCCAAGTCTCTTTTGTATAAAGAATTAATGTTGACACTTCCAATCACTTTAGAAGAAAGTGAAGGATTATATGTTGCGAAAGATATTTGTGAATATATCGAGGAAGCTTTTGAAAGAGATGTATGTATAAAGAAGGAAGATTTGAATTAGTAAGTGAATACAAACCAACTGGTGATCAGCCAAAGGCAATTGATAAGTTGGTTAAGGGAATTGAAGAAGGTAAACATGAACAAGTATTGCTAGGAGCTACAGGTACTGGCAAGACTTTTACTGTGGCCAATGTAATACAAGAAGTAAACAAACCCACTTTAGTATTCGCTCATAATAAGACATTGGCTGGTCAATTATACTCAGAGTTTAAGGCTTTGTTTCCAAACAACGCCGTTGAATACTTTGTCTCAAACTTTGACTATTATCAACCAGAGGCATATATGCCAAAGACTGATACTTATATTGAGAAGAATGCGGTAACTAATGACGAGATAGATATGCTTAGAATGTCTACTTATAATTCATTATTAGAGAGAAGTGATGTGATTGTGGTGGCTTCTGTTGCCTGTATCTATGCAAGTAGTGATCCTACTAATTATGAGGATATGTTTTTTACTTTGAAGGTAGGGGAAACAATCGATAGACAAGAGCTAATTAAAAGATTTATCGCAAGACAATATATTAGAAATGATATAGATCATTTACGTGGTACTTTTTCGGTTAAGGGTGATGTTATTGAACTGGTACCAGGCCATAACGATAAGATAATTGTGCGTATCGAAATGTTTGATGATGAGATAGAAAGAATCTGTGAGATTGATCCTTTAACTAAAAATATTATCAATGCCTATGTTTTATATGTCTTCCCACCAGCAACAGGTTATGCAAGAGATATGAAAGATATTAATATTGCCTGTGAGGGAATCGAAAAAGAACTTGAGGAAAGACTTAAGTATTATAAAGATAATAATAAACCATTAGAGTATGAGCGCTTGGAACAAAGATGTCGTTATGATTTAGAGGCTCTAAGGGAGACTGGTATTTGTCCTGGTATTGAGAATTATGCGATGCATATAGATCATAGAACTTTTGGACAAAGACCATATAACTTGTTTGATTATTTTCCAAAGGATTTTTTAATTGTGGTTGATGAATCACATGTTTCTTTGCCTCAAATTAAGGGTATGTTTAATGGTGATAGGGCAAGAAAAGAAACTCTTGTAGAGTATGGTTTTAGACTACCTAGTGCCTTAGAAAATAGACCACTAAAGTTTGAAGAGTTTGAAGAAATAGATGCGCAAAGAATCTACATCAGTGCTACTCCTGGCGATTATGAATTAGAAAAAGCTGGTGAAGTGGTTGAACAAATTATTCGTCCTACTGGTTTACTTGATCCTAGTGTTGAAGTAAGAGAGACAATGGGACAAATTGATAACTTGTTGGAAGAGATTAGAAAGAATATAGCTGTAAATGAGCGTACTTTAATTACTACTTTAACAGTTAAGATGGCGGAGGATTTAACTAGTTTTTTGAAACAACAAAATCTAAAGGTAGCTTATTTACATCATGAGACAAAGACACTAGAGAGAAGTCAAATTATTCATGATTTAAGAAAAGGTGAATATGATGTTTTAGTTGGCATTAACTTATTAAGAGAAGGCTTGGACTTACCTGAGGTTTCTTTGGTGGCTATTTTAGATGCAGATAAAGAGGGTTTCTTAAGAAGTGAGAAGTCTTTGATTCAAACTATTGGTAGAGCTGCTCGTAATGCCCATGGTAGGGTAATCATGTATGCAGATAAGATGACTGATTCAATGAATAAGGCGATAACAGAGACTAATAGAAGAAGAAGTATTCAAGAAGCTTATAACGCAGAACATGGGATTGTGCCTAAGACTATTATTAAGGAAGTGGCTGAAGTTATTCATGGTAAAGAGAATAAAGAGAATATTTCTAAGTATATGAAAAAGAAGAATCATAGTGCCAAGGATAAGGATAAGTTGGTTAAGGATTTGACTAAGGAAATGAACGAGGCTGCTAAGGCTCTAAACTTTGAAAGAGCTGCTGAACTTAGAGATATTATTTTAGAGATACAGGCTGGTAATTAGTGGTGGTACACAAATAAGCGTGTGATACAATGAATGTATTATGAAAAAGCTTGTTATTATAAGTGGAGTTAGCGGAGCTGGTAAAACCACTGCTTCTAATTATTTGGAAGACAAGGGCTATCGTTGTATAGACCAATACCCTCCAGAGCTATTAAAGGAATTAATTAATTTAATCGATAATGATGATTCTTTTAAGTATCAAAATGTTGTGTTGACAATATCTCCTTTTGACTTGGATAAGGCGGTTACTTTATTAACTAATACTAATTTTAAAGTGACTTTAATTCTTATTGATGCGGATAAGGAGACTATCATTAATCGTTATAAGTTCACAAGAAGAATTCATCCACTTTTAACAAACAATGTGGCAGATACTTTATCTGAAGCTTTGGATATTGAGAAGAACATTCTATACAAATATAAAGATAGAGGTTTCTTAATTAATACAACTAATCTTTCTGTTAGGGCTTTTCAGGATCAAATAAATAGGGCTTTGAACGATATTGAAGATAAAAACTTATCATTGAGCTTTGTATCATTTGGCTTTAAGAATGGTATTCCTAAAGACTGTGATGTGATTTTTGATGTGCGTTTCTTAGACAACCCTTTCTATGTTGAGGAATTAAAAGAGAAGACTGGGCAAGACGAAGAGGTTAGGGATTTTGTGCTTAATTCTAAGATGACCCAAGAATATATTGTAAAGTTAATTGATTATGTTGATTTCATGTTGAAGGCATATGACAACAATGGCGATAAGCGTCATTTGACAATTTGTGTTGGTTGTACCGGTGGTCAACATCGTAGTGTTACTATTGCGAACTATTTGTATGATTATTATAAGAATAAATATGTTTCTCATATTAAACATAGGGAGCTAGATAAGAAATGAAAAGAGTAGTTGTGATTGGAGGAGGACATGGCCAGGCAACTATTATGAAGGCTCTTAAGAATTTAAAAGACGTTGAATTATGCGCAATTGTAACAGTTGCGGATGATGGTGGTTCTACCGGAAGACTTAGAGAACTTTATAATATTCCAGCTGTTGGTGATATTCGTAATGTCCTTGTTTCTTTATCTGATTCTAAAGAATTTAATGAGCTTTTTGCGTATCGTTTTAAGGGTGAAGATGAAAGTGATGTTTCTGGTCACTCTTTAGGTAATTTAGTATTGGCTGCATTAATTGAAATTAATAATGGTTCCTTGCCTGTTGCGATTAAGGAAATGGGTAGGATGATGAAGACTAAGGGTAGAGTTATTCCTTCTAGTTTGGATACTATTTCTTTATATGCAAAATATAAGGATGGTTCTATTGAAAAGGGTGAAGCTAATATTCCTTCTAAGTTAATGCATATTGATAAGGTATTTTATGATCATGATGTGCCTGGTAATAAGGAAGCTATTAATGCGATACTTAAGGCTGATTTGATTATTTATGGTATTGGTAGTTTATATACTTCGATAATGCCTAATGTGATTATTAAGGATATTAATGATGCACTAAATGAGTCTAAAGCTAAGAAGATCTATTTTGTCAATGCGATGACTCAAAGGGGTGAGACTTACAATTATAATCTTAAGGAACATGTGGATGCCTTTAGAAGACATAATGTGCCACTTGATTTAGTGGTTACTCATAAGGATAAGATTCCTGAGGATATTTTAGCTAGATATATTGTGGAAGAGGCAATTGAAGTCAAGGACGAAGGAAATAATGGAGTAGAGGTTATTTCTAGAAGTTTGTTAGATTTTTCTAAGAATAATGTAAGACATAGTCCAATTAAGATTAGAAAAGTTGTTAAGTCATTACTGGAGAAGCTTTAATGTCTTTTACAGGTTCTATAAAACAAGAGATAGCTTCTATTGAGGTGGATGATTGTTGCAAGAAGGCACAGCTTTGTGCCCTTTTACAGTTGACCTCTTCTTTGACTATTTCTAACAAGGGGATGCAACTTCTAATTAGGAGTGAGAATCCAACTTGTGAGAAGCGTATTGTTTATCTTCTAAAAAAATTGTATAAGGTGGATACCGAATTAAGTGTTATTAAGAAGAATAATTTAAAGAAGAATAATATTTATATCGTTAAGACACTTGGAAGTGGCATTGAGATACTTGAAGACGTTGGCTTGTATAAGAACGGCTTATTGTCACATCCTTCTTATTTGACAGTTGCGAAGAACTGTTGTGCTAAGAATTATTTGGCTGGTTGTTTCTTGGCCTATGGTACTTGTAACTCACCAATGAATAAGAATTATCATTTGGAGTTAGCTTTAAATGATGTTGATCATGCTAACTTTGTGGTTAAATTACTGTTGAGGTTTAATATCGAGGCTAAGATTTCTACAAGAAGGAATAAACAAATTGTTTATTTAAAGAAGGCAGAAGTGATTTCGGATTTCTTAAGACTTATTGGTGCTACTACCTGTTTATTGGAATTTGAGGATGCTAGAATTGAAAGAGATTTTAAGCATTCGCTTATTAGAATCGATAATTGTGAGATTGCTAATGAGATGAAGTCTTTAAAAGCTGCCAACGAGCAGATAGATTATATGTTGGCGATTAAAGAGGCTGATAAGTATAAAGAGTTAGATGAGAAGCTAAAGAATGTCATTGATTTAAGACTTGATTGTAAGGACTATTCATTGAATGAATTATGTGATGAGTATATGGAAAGATACGGGGAGTCTATTTCTAAGTCGGGTCTTAAGCATCGTTTAAATAAAATTGAAAGTATAGCGAGGAGTTTGTAGATGAGAGAGGTTGTTATTCATAGTTTTGAAGAACTTCAAAATTTAGTATTTAAGGATTGTTACGATAGTAAGATACATCGTTATCGTAATGATTATGTTTATAGAGGGGTTTCTGATGATAATTATCCTTTGATTACAACTCTTAATCGTGAATGTAGCCATAATCTTAACTTAGAGAAGAATATTATTAGGTCTTTTAAGAAGTATGGCTTTGATGAACTAAAGGATATTAATTCTTTCTGGCAAATGTTGGCAACTGGTCAGCACTTTGGTCTTCCTACAAGGTTGTTAGACTGGACTTATTCACCTTTGGTGGCAGCTCATTTTGTGACTGTTAATTTAAATGATTATGATAAGGATGGTGCTATCTATTGTATTGATACTAATGAATCTTTAAAAAGGATGCCAGAACCTTTAAAGTCCGAATTAATTAAAAGAGATATGAGTTCTTTTACAGTTAGTTTGTTAGAGAGAAATGCGAAGAATTTGGGTGAACTTGAAGCTTTAAGTTCAGATCCTTTCTTTCTATTCTTTGAACCTGCAAGTGGTGATAATAGAATGATTAATCAGTATTCTTTATTCTCAATTTGTTCTAATTCTAAAGTTTTGATATCTGATTTAGTTGAAGAGGATTCTTCTTTATATAAGATAATAATTCCTAAGGAACATAAACTGGAAATAAGAGATAAGCTTGATTATATTAACATTTCAGAAAGAGTAATTTATCCAGGTTTGGATAGTGTATGTAGTTGGATCGCAAGACGATATGCAAAGATAGGAGAATAATTTATGAGCTATGTTGTTATTACGGGGGCAAGTTCTGGCATTGGTAAGGAATTTGCCAAGAGATTTGCCAAGAGAGACTTTGATTTATTATTAGTCGCAACAAACCAAGAGAAGTTGTTGCAAGCTAAGGAAGAGATTAATGAAGAGTATGGTATAAATATTTTAACTTTAATCTCTGATTTGTCTAAAACAGATGGTGCTAAGGCTGTATATGATTATGTAATTTCTAATAACTTGAATGTTTCTTGTTTTGTGAATAATGCTGGTTTTGGTGATTTTGGTTTGTTTTTAGATGGTGATGTTGAGAAGTTTCAAAAGATGATTGACTTAAATGATAAGGGTCTTATGACATTGGCTTATTATTTTGGCAATTATTTCAAGGAAAAGGAATTTGGTCATATCGTGAATATCGCATCTATTGCCGGTTTTATGCCAGGTCCTTATATGACTGTATATTATGCTTCTAAGGCCTTTGTCCTTAATTTCTCATTAGCTTTAAGAGAAGAGTTGAAGCCGTATAATGTTAAGGTTACAACTATTTGTCCAGGTCCTATTGATACTAATTTCTGGAATCGTGCTAATGTGACTATGTCCAATGTTAAGAAGAAGTATTTTACAAGAAATGTTAAGCAATTAGCTGATTCTAGTATGCGTAAGGTTGATGCTGGTGGTGGTTTGTGTGTTGATGGTATCTTGTATAAGAGCGCTGCTGTGGCTACAAGGTTTGTGCCTAAGGAGGCTTTGACAAGTATTGTGAAGTTTGTGAATTTAAAGCTTGGTAACAAGGAGTAACTTATGAAGGTTGTTTTTGATCACTTAACAAAGGTATTTAAGGCTAATACTAAGTCGGGTAAGGATGTTACGGCCGTTAATGATTTCTGTTTTGAGATTCCTGATGGTAAGTTAATTGGCTTGTTGGGTCCTTCAGGCTGTGGTAAGTCTACTTGCTTAAATCTAATTTGTGGTTTAGAGGGTGCTACTTCAGGTAAGCTTTATTTTGATGATGTTGATGTTACTGAGATGCCTCCAGAGAATAGGGGTGTTGGTATGGTTTTCCAAAATTATGCCTTATATCCTCATTTGACTGTTAAGGAGAATATTTGTTTCCCTCTTGAGAATTTAAAGGGTAAGGATAAGTTGTCTAAGGAACAAATGTTGGCTAAGGCTATTGAGGCTGCTAAGCTTGTTCAGATTGAAGAGTATATGGATCGTTATCCTAAGCAATTGTCTGGTGGTCAGCAACAACGTGTGGCAATTGCGCGTGCTTTGGTTAAGCTTCCTAATGTGTTGTTACTAGATGAGCCATTAAGTAACTTGGATGCTAGACTTCGTTTACAAACTCGTGAGGAGATTAGACGTATTCAAAAGGAGACTGGTATTACAACGATTTTTGTAACGCATGATCAGGAGGAGGCTATGTCTATTTCTGATGTGATTGTGGTTATGAAGCTTGGCGTTGTGCAACAGATTGGTAAGCCACAGGATGTTTATGATAATCCTTGTAACTTGTTTGTGTCTAAGTTTTTGGGTACTCCTGCTATTAATGTTTTTGATGGTAGGGTTAAGGATAATCATCTTTATATTGGTGAAGATAAGATTATGGAATTTAAGTCTAGTGATAGAGATGTTTATGTTGGCATTAGACCAGAAGGGTTAGTAGTAAGCGATAGTGGTGTCTTAACTTGTGATTTTATTAGAAGGGATGTTATGGGAAGAGATCATAGTGTGATTTCTTATAATGAGCATTGTGTTTCTAATAAGGATGTTAGGGCTATTATTCCAAGTGATACTGTAGTTGATGAGAGTTCAAAGACAATTAAGTTTAAGATTAAGCCTAGTAAGATTTATGTCTTTGATAAAGAAAGTGAAGAGCGTTTAGATGTTTAAGAAAAACAATTATAAAGCGTGGTTATACTTGTTGCCGGCTTTGGTTTTTCTTGGCGTTTTTATGGTATATCCACTTATTGATGTTTTCGTTTATTCCTTTGAGGAGGCTTATAATTTTGCCTCTGGTACTTATAAGGGAGTAGGTGCTTATAACTATCAATATGTGCTTCGTGATCCTTATTTTTTACAGGCGTTAAAAAATACATTTATTTTGGTTATTATTACAGTACCTTTATCAACTGGTTTTGCGTTACTTGTTTCTTTGGCATTGAATTCAATTAAGAAGCTTAAGGATTTGTTTCAAACTATCTATTTCTTGCCATATGTAACCAATACTTTAGCGGTTGGTTTGGTGTTTATGATTTTGTTTAAGAAGACAGCTTATTCTGATGGCTTAGTCAATGTATTGATAAATTCATTAGGCTATAGTTCTATCGACTTTATTGATGGACCATATTGGGCTAAGATGTTTGTCTTGTGTTTCTATACTATTTGGGTAGTATTACCTTTTAAGATTTTGATTCTTACAAGTGCTTTAGCTAGTGTTAATCAGGATTTGTATAAGGCGGCAAGAATTGATGGCACTTCTAAGTTTAGAATTTTCACAAAGATTACTCTACCGATGATTTCACCGATGATTTTCTATTTGATTATTACAGGTTTTATTGGTGCGTTTAAGGCTTATAGTGATGTTGTTGCGATATTTGGTACTGACCTGAATGCGGCTGGTATGAATACGATTGTAGGCTATATCTATGATATGTTGTATGGTGCTTCTGGTGGTTATCCATCTTTTGCGAGTGCGGCTGCGATTGTTTTGTTTGTAATAGTATTGACAATTACGGTGATTAATTTGTTGACTTCAAAGAGGGTTAATTATGAATAATACGGATTATAAGAAGGCTAAGTTTAAGGATGGTCTTTTGAAGACTATAATTTATATCTTTTTGGGTGTTTGGGCTATTATCGTATTGTTTCCTTTCTATTGGATGATTCTTACTTCTTTGAAGAGTTATGGTACTTATAATGGTGAATATATTCCAAAGTTCTTTGTGTCTAATCCAACACTTGAGAATTACACGCAGGCTTTTACAGCGGTTCCTTTGGCAAGATATTTCTTGAATACTTTGATTTTTACAGTAGTTACTACCGCATTAATGTTGATTGTGGTTGTACTTGCGGCATACGCCTTTGCACGTTTGGATTTTAAGGGTAAGAATTTTACTTTTACGGCTTTTCTTTCTTTGATGATGATTCCAAATGAACTTGTTATTATCACAAATTTTGTGACGATTACTAATTTGGGTTTGAGAAATACTTTTACGGGTTTGATTCTTCCAAGTGTTACTAGTGTCTTTTATATTTATTTGTTGAAGGAGAATTTCCAACAGATTCCGGATTCTTTATATAAGGCTGCTAAGGTTGATGGTACTAGTGATTTGAAGTATTTGTTTAAGGTTATGATTCCTATTTGCAAGCCTACTATCGTGACGGTTATCATTCTTAAGGTTATTGAGTGTTGGAATGCGTACGTATGGCCAAGACTTATTACGGATAATGAGATGTATTTCCTTGTTTCTAATGGTATTCAGACAATTAGAGAGAGTGGTTTTGGTAGAGAGAATGTGCCGGCTATGATGGCGGCAGTAGTTCTTATTTCGATTCCTTTGATTGTCTTATTCTTGATTTTCCATAAGAAGATTATGGAAGGTGTTTCAAGAGGGGGTACAAAGGGATGAGAAAGTTTATTTGTTTACTTCTAGTGTTATTTTGTTTAACAGCTTGTCATGGTCAAGCTAAAACAACGGGTTTTACAGTTCCTGAAGACTATGATTCTAGTAAGACTTATGAGATTACTTTTTGGGCGAAGAATGATAGTAATAAGAATCAGGTAGCTATTTATAAGAAGGCTATTAGTGATTTTGAGGCTATTTATCCAAATATCAAGGTTAATTTGTCTTTATATACTGATTATGGTCAAATTTATAATGATGTTATTACTAATATTTCTACTAATACTACTCCTAATGTATGTATTACTTATCCTGATCATATTGCGACTTATTTGACTGGTAATAATGTGGTTGTGCCTTTGGATGAATTGATGGCTGATGCTAAGTATGGTTTTGGTGGTAGTGAAATAAAGTTTGATGGTCCAAGTAAAGATGAGATTGTTTCGAAGTTCTTGAATGAGGGAGTGATCGATGGACATCAGTATGCCTTGCCTTTTATGAGGTCTACAGAGGCTTTATATATTAATAAAGATTTTGTGGAGAAGTTAGGTTATGAAATACCTGATGTGGTAACTTGGGATTTCATTTTTGAGGTTAGTGAAAAGGCTATGGCTAAGGATGAGGATGGTAATTTCTTAGTTAATGGTCAAAAGACGATGATTCCTTTTATCTATAAGTCTACTGATAATATGATGATTCAGCTTTTAAGACAAAGTGGTGCTGGTTATTCTGATGATAATGGTAATATCGAGATTTTCAATGATACTACTAAGGAATTGTTGTTAGGGATTGCTAAGCATGCAGAGTCTAGGGCTTTCTCTACTTTTAAGATTTCTAGTTATCCAGCTAATTTCTTGAATGCAGGGCAATGTATTTTTGCGGTGGATTCAACAGCTGGGGCTACTTGGATGGGTACTGATGCACCGTTGGTTGATATTCCTGAAGAGAAGCTTGTTAGGTTTGAAACGGTTGTAAGGGAGGTGCCTCAGGTCGACGAGGATAATCCGACGATGATTTCTCAGGGTCCTTCTATTTGTATCTTTAATAAGAGTGACGTGGATGAGGTGTTGGCTTCTTGGATTTTTGCCCAATATTTGTTGAGTAATGATATTCAAATTAGTTATAGTGAAACAGAAGGCTATATTCCAGTTACCACTAAAGCGATTGATGATCCTACTTATCAGGATTACTTGAGTAGAGGTGGCGAAGATAATCTTGAGCATTATAGTATTAAGATTGATGTTGTTAAGTTGTTGATTGATAATATCGATAATACTTTTACTACTAGTGTCTTTAATGGTTCGGCTTCTTTAAGAAATGCGGCTGGTCAATTGATTGAGGAAACTGTTAAGGGTGCTAGAAGAGGCAAGGATGTAGACGGTGACTTTATTGATCAGTTGTTTGAGGATGTAAGGTCTTTGTATCGTCTTGATCAAATAGGTAGTTTAAGTTCTGATTTGGGTCCTTTGCCTACTGGTTCTAAGGTGTTGCTGATTACTTTGGCTGTTGTATGGTTGGGTATTGGTGCTTATTGTTTAAAAGAGAAAAATAAGGATAGATAGTTAGAAGAGGTCGTGGTACCTCTTTTAATATTGTTGTTTAAACAACTGTTTTAACTGCTATAATGGAGCAATGATTAAAACATTGATATTTGATATAGATGGTACACTTACCAATTCAGAAAAGATTATTACACCGTTAACTAAGAAAGCTATCTTAAAAGCTCAAGAGAATGGTGTTAGGGTTTGTTTAGCAAGTGGTAGAGCTACTTTTGGTTTAAGCAAGTTTGTGAAGGAATTAGAGCTTGATAAGCATGATGGGTTACTTATTTCTTATAATGGGGCTAGGGTTAGTAGTGCTGATGGTAAGTATGAATATTTTAGAAATTATTTGAATAAGGATAGAACTAAAGATTTAATTAAGCACTTGTCTAAGTTTGATAAGCTTGTTTATGTTTTAGAAGAAGATAATCATGTTATTTGCCAGGATTGTTTCAATAATACGATTACTTATCGTGATAAGCCTTTTAATGTCTTGAAGTATGAAACGAGAATGAACAACTTACTTATTAGTGAAGTAGAAGATTTAGTAAACTATCTAGACCACGATACACCTAAGGTATTAACTTATGGAGATCCTGAATATTTAAGAGCTAATCAAGATAAGTTGAGTGAAGGTTTTGATGATTTATGTTCAGTATTCTCGGCTGATTTCTTCTATGAATTTACTAATAAGGGTATTGATAAGGGTAGTGTTATTAAGACGGTTCTTTGTGATAAGTTGGGTCTAAATATTGATGAAATTTGTGCCTTTGGTGATGCAGAGAATGATATCACGATGCTTAAGAATTGTGGTTTGGGTGTATGTATGGCTAATGGCCAAGATAAAGCTAAGGAAGCTGCTGATATGATTTGTGGTGATAATGATCATGATGGTATAGCTTATGCGTTGGAGAAGATATTGGAAAGATGATTAAGTTCATCTTTTTTAAATTTAAAAGGAGACTGTAATACCGCAGTACTACTCGCCTCCTTTAATGACTAATTTTTGCGTTGTCTGCCAACCCTCGGTCCTTTGCATAACCGCATTTCTTACGAATTTTAATGTTGTTCGCCAACTTAATTTTTATATCAGATTAATGTGTTAGTCGCACAATAAGATTATACTAATTATTAATTAATTTAACAGTTGCCTTTACACAAAATGATAAATATTGGCTTAAATAGGCACTATTATAATTGTTTGAAAGTAAAGAAAGTGTTGTATGGAACTATCTTCTAGAGATAATAGTTTCTTTTACTTCAGTGTATTTCTTTTCAGGGATAGGCAAGATAGTACCGTCTTGTAGCTGTAGATTAAAACGTTCTATCTTGGTAACACAACTTGGATTAATTAGAAAGCTTGTGTGTATTCTTAATAGATGATCATCATATTTCTTTTCAAAGTCACTTAGTTTACCGTTGATGGTAATGTTTTCGTTTTTAGCATGAACAAATGGCAAGCACCCATTTTTCCAAATATAGTTGCTTAAAAAATGGTCTTTTCACATATCTATTTCTCTTTTATTATAAAGTTAAAGAAGTACTTCTATACAAATTTTTATGAAAGGAGACATTTACACTAATATGCCATTAGTAGCTGAAAAAGATTTGCTATCTTTAGCTAGTAAGAAAAACTTTGCTGTTCCTTAATGTCATTTAGCTAAGGCCTACAAATAAAAATTGAATTAAGTCGGTAATCTAAAAATAGACCCGACTTTTCTTT
>CAKUQM010000028.1 GCA_934675465.1 uncultured Erysipelotrichaceae bacterium
CCATAGTCCACAATCATTCTTTCAGCATCAAACATTGTCATACCAGGTTTTAGATGCTTACAAACATACATCACCGCATCATCTGTAAACTTACCAAGTTTAGTCATCAAAGCAATCTCTTTCTCATCCTTGATTCTTCTTAAATCATAGAAGATATCCTCAATCTCAATTAACTTAACCTTTAAAGTCTTTCTAAACCAAGCCTCACAATCCCTTCCAATACCAATCTTCTTACCATCAATTATCTTAGTTAGTTCATCTTCAAACTGATCCATATAAGAAACAACCACATCATTTAGTGTCGTATCAAAATGTTCCTTTAATAAAGGAGTTGTCAATATTGTAGACTTACCCTCCTTATTTAAATAAACCATAGCCTCAGGAATAATCCTAGCCCCTGCAACTGGTTCATCCAAATTAAAACAATATCTTTGCCAAAAATATGAATTAGACTCTACCACATATTGAAAGTTAGCACCAGAGGCAAACAACAAGCCATCTAAACCACTCTCATTTAATTTCTTAAGTATCTTTTCTCTTCTATTCATTATTTCACCTCAATCTCAAACAAGTCTCTAGGGAACTTAGTCAATATCTCAGCTCCATCTTCTGTTATCAAGACAATATCTTCAACACGCATGTACATTTCATTAGGAAACCACATCTTAGGCTCAACCGCAAAAGTCATCCCTGGTTTAATCACAAAATCAAAATCCTTATTAACCATAGGAAACTCATGACAATCAATACCAATCTGATGACCCAACATTTGAACATCCTTATAACGTAAATAATCAAGCATGCCTAGTTCATCAACCTTCTTCATTACAAGACCATATAATTCATTAATATTGGTCTTATAAGGAACAATCTGACTAGCCATATATTCGATTGATTTATTTAATGCCTCATAGCCCTTCTTACAAATATCAGGTGCCTTACCTACATAAACACTTCTACCCCAGTCACTACAATAACCATTATTCATATAACCGACATCAAAGGCGATACCTGTTTGAGGCTGCAATTTCCATTCACGATCATAATACTCCACATCTTCAGTTGTGATAGTATTCTGGGTCTTAAAACCAACTGTTGGTGGAAAAGAGAAATCAGATACACCATGGTCATAACCATACTTAACTAAAAGATTTTCAGCCTCCCTTTGAGACATGCCCATCTTTAGATTATTCACAACATACATTACCGCATCATCAGTAAACTCACACAATTCTCTTAATGTCTTAATCTCATCATCTTCCTTAAAACATCTAATATCATTTAATAGGTTTTCGCCATCTACAATCTCAATATCCTTATTGATATTTTTTAATATTTCACTAATAAATTTACTACAAGATACAGAAACACCAATTCGTTTTTCTTTAATAAAAGGAGCCAAAGCATCCTCAAATTGGTCCATATAGGAACAAGTCACATGACCTAAATACTTCTTAGTAAAATACTCCTTATTATGATAATTACAAATAATTTGATAATCACCCTTATTATTTAGATACAACAAGGCATCAGGCAAATTATAAGCACTAGAAAAACCCATAATATTAGTATCACAACTTCTTTGCCACCAATAGTCAGTGGCATCTAAGATATATTGAAAATTAGCACCGGGGCCATAAACTACGGCCTCAACACCTTGTTTATTTAATTCTTTAATCGTCTTTAAAATTCTATCTTCTCTCATACACGCTCACTTTCCTTATAGTTACTGATACTTAGGATGATACATAAGCCAAAGGCTATAGCCGATACTACAAAAGATGCCTTAGGACCTACTGTATAGATTAGTCCCGCAAGTAATGAGCCAAGTACCATACCGATTGATCTAACCGCATTAAACAAGCCAACCAACTCACCATTATTTCTAGTCTTATACTTAGTCATCATCGCCTGTTGTAAAGGAAGATAAATAGAATTCATCCCAAAGAACACAACGTTAATGATGATAAAAGGCACCATATCATCAATCACACAAACACCCACTAACATTAGAAATAACATCCCAAAGACTGGAATAATGGTCTTAAAAGTATTGGTCTTTAATAGTGCCATTGTGATTGTCCAATTCGCTATTAGGGCAATAACACCAACACCAGCCTTTAAGATACCGTTATAAGAACTAGGGAAGTTAAAGACATCCTTAATATAATAGTTAAAACACTGTTCATAACAAGTAGAGCCAAAACTTGAAATGGCTGCTACTATAAGAAATAAGAACACAAACTTAGTGATGATATCCTTAGAATCTACAAAAGCTTTAAAGGGATTTAAATCCTTTTTATTCAATTTAATATCTTCAGTTTCACTATCGCCAAAGATTAATAGTCCTAAAACACCAATCAAAAATAAAGAAATACCTTGGATATAAAAAGTAGCATAAATGTTCCAATCTCCAAGAAAACCACCAATCAAGAAACCAAATGGTGATACCACCATGTTTACAGTGGCACAAATAGCCAAATCCTTACTAACATCCTTAGAATTCTTTAGACAATAGATTAACTGGGAAACTGATATACCAGATAAGAAAAAGCCTGCAACTAATCTTGCGATACATATTTCAATTTCACTCTTACTGATGCCGAAGAATACTTGCATCACACCATAGCCTAATAGGCCAATGGATAAGATTTTGGCACCACCATACTTCTCTGATAACTTAGACCATAATGGTGAAAATAAGAAGTTGGTTAGGGCCATACAGGCAAAGGCCACCCCAAACATATAATCATGAAGCCCCAACTCTTTAATAAAAGTTGGGGTTATAGGATGGGCAAAATTAGCTGCCAAAGAATATAAGAATATTAATAGAAATAATATTTTAGTAGAAACTCTTTTCATTATTTAACCAAATGGAAATTCTCTTGTCTTCCACCCAAGAAATAAACCTTATCATCAGTAAATAAGACATCAGTTTCTAGTCCCAAACAGAACTTTGTATCATGCCACTGCTTAAGAGTGAATTCACAGTTTAGTTCCAAAGAATAAGCAGTGTTGTTGTACATTGGATAAGTGCCATTCTTGCCACCAACACCTTGTTGCTTATCAAATAAGCCAATAGTTGGACCAGCCGCATGACCGTTATAACCAATTGGATGAGTATATAGACAAGGATTTAAACCTTCACCTTTAGCTTTATCTAAAGCTAACTTAAGAATCTCATTACCACTTCTACCCTCTTTAAAGAAACTAACAACGATATCTTGGAAACGATTGACATCCTTCATACACTTCTTTAAATAATCAGGAGCATCGCTTTCACCATACTTTAAGATATAAGCATTCTCTTGAGTATCCGTGCATAGACCTAAATAATTAAAACCAACATCGCAGTGTAACATATCACCTTGTCTTATAACATCTTCTTCTTCAAATTGACCTACACCATCTCTAATAATAGATACTTCAAAGTCAAACCAAGGAACAAGCCCCATTCTAGTTACCTTCTCTAGCATCCAATACTTAACATCGTGATTTGTGGTAACTCCTGGAATAATAACTCTACTAGAGAATGCTTCATCAATCATTGAATGAGCAATCTGCATAATACCGTTATAAGCCTCCATCTCTGGTTTAGTTCTTGTTTCTAACCAACCAACACAAATTTCATCAGCAGACACAATCTTTGACTTCATATCATCATCAAAGCACTTAACAATCTCATCATACATTGACTTGCTCAAACCATCCGCAAAGGCAAAGTCACGTGAGATATTTAGTCCAATCTTGCTAACATTTGCTTCCTTGATTAAACGAGCTAAACATTCAAATTGGGTCTCAGCCTTACTAGGATCCTTACACCAAATAGAATCTTTTTGATTAATCCATGATGCTGTATAGAATTCATCTAGGCCAACATTGGGTCTTGTGATAGAGTATCTTAAGACCTCATCACCCTTTAACACAAACAACAAAATTGTAGTTCTTCTGGCATTCATCATGGCAGTAGGTGTTAAAGATCTAAGTACTGGATCCTCATTATATTCATCGCAGGCTACCACCCAACAATCAATACCACTTCTTTTCATGACCATTGGAAGTACTTCCTTATAACGAAGTCTTAACCAATTATCAACCACCTTTTCTCTATCCCTATAAGATAGAATCTTTTCGTTAAAATCATCTAAATGACTTACGCTCTTATATAAAAAATCTTCATTACTAATCATTTGAATTCTCCATAAACAATTTCTTAATTTCTTTTACTGCATCATCAATATTGGTATTCTTAACTTGATTCTTAAATAATGGGGCAATCTCCATTTCCATTCTTGCCTTATTAATACGAGCATTAGCACTAGCTAAATCATCACCATAAACATCCATGATATGTTTCTCTAACTCTTCCATATTCTCAGGCACAATGAATACTGCCAAGGCATCAGGTAAGTTTAATTTAAGGGGTCCTACACCCTCAGCCTCTACTTCAATCAAGACATTCTTACCATTATTTAATAAGAAATTAACTTGGCTTTTTGGGGTTCCATAATAATAACCATTAAATTCGGTATATTCTAAGAATTCCTTATTCTTTACAGCATTGGCAAAGAAGTGGTAATCCACAAAGTAATAGTCCTTTCCATCTTCTTCATTAGCCTTTTTAGGACGTGTTGTCATAGAAATAGATTCGATTAAAGCTAAGTCTTTATCAGCCAACAATTTCTTTTTAATGGCGCCCTTACCAACAGAACTAGCACCAGATAAAATTAATACTTTTCCCTTTATCATTAGTTACACTCCTTAATCAAACTAGTTAATACGACATAGCCTCTACTGAAGGATTCGAGATCCAATCTCTCATCAGGCGTATGAATATCCTTCATAATAGGACCATAGGTCAAGATATCCATATCATCACTAATAGCGGCAAAGATACCACATTCACAACCTCCATGAGTTGCCTCTTCTAATAATGGTTTATGATAAATCTTTTCGATTATCTTATTTAATTTATGACGCATATCACTATTTGGCTTATAGTTCCAACCAGGATAACGGGCACTTACTTTTACATCGGCATTAAAGATATCTGCTAGAGTACTAATCTCTTCAATCATATGGTCGATGCTGCATTCTAGAGCACTTCTTAGCGAACTTGTAATGATTAACTTGTTATCTACTGTATTGATAATACCTAGGTTCAATGATGTTAAAGTTAATCCTTCAATTGCCATTGAACGATGTTTAAAGCCATTAGGTAATAGGAAGATATAGTCGATGATTTCTTTACTAGTCTTAGTTTCAACTACTTTATCTGCTGATGTTACTTCTTCCAACGTGCACTTAAATCCATTATCAGAGAATTCCAATTCTTTTTTAATATTTATAATTGATTGATCAACAGCCTTTTTAATATCACTATAGTTAGTATCACTACTAAAGATGACTTCACATTCTCTAGGGATGGCATTATCCTTAAGACCACCATTGGCACTAACTAGATTAACTTCGCATTTTAATTCCTTAAGAATTCTAAAGGCTAGCTTATTCGCATTACCCTTTTCCTTATGAATCTCACCACCAGAGTGGCCACCACTTAAACCAGATACAAATAATCTATAGGTAGGTTTATAGTTATCAACATATTTCAAATCAAATGTTTGAGTTACGATACAACCACCAGCTGATGAAATACCGGTTGATACTTCTCCTCCTCCATCAAGACATATCATTCTTCTTGATTTAAATAATGATGTATCAAGTTTTAAGGCACCACATAAGCCTACTTCTTCTTGTACAGTGAAGACACATTCTAAGGCAGGATGAGACAAAGTATCATCATCCAAAATAGATAACATATAGGCAACACCGGTTCCATCATCCGCGCCTAGTGTAGTACCTCTTGCCTTTAGCCATCCATCTTCTACATATAAATCTAGAGGATCTTTCTTAAAGTCATGATTTGAATCTTTATTCTTTTCACATACCATGTCCATATGAGCTTCAAGTAGTAATGGTGCACTAGATTCGTACCCAACACTTGCATCCTTATAAATGATGACATTATTAGAAGGATCTTTGATAGTTTTGAAGCCACGATCAACGCCAAACTTATAAATATAATCCGCTATTCTTTCCTCATCATAAGAACCATGAGGAATCTTAGCAATTTCATTAAAATAGAAACAATATGGTTTACTTAAATCAAACATTATTCTTCCTCCTTCAAATACTTATTCATCCAAGCAGTAATTTCTTCTAGTCTCTTGATTCTATGAAGTGGTTTACCACTTCTTGATAATTCATGATTTTCACCCTTAAACGCCACAATCTTAGTATCAACACCGTTACATCTTATAGCTGTAAAATATTGTAAAGCTTCGCTTAAGGTACAACGATAATCCTCTATTGAATGAATAAACAATAAAGGTGTTTTAACATTGTTGGCATACTTAAGTGGTGACATAGACCATAGCTCATCATGACAATTATGCAAGTCAGTAAAGTTCATCTCATATGGGAAGTCGATGCCATAATCTGAGGCACATACTTCAGTAATCATATTAGAGATTGATCTTTGTGTTGCAGCACACTTAAATCTATTAGTATGTGAAACTATCCAGTTAGTCATATAACCACCATAAGAACCACCGGTTACACCAACTCTATCTTTATCAATCTGTGGATATTGTCTTAAGACTTCATCAGTAAAGTCCATTAAATCTTCAAAGTCCTTTCCACCCCATTGTCTTCTTAAATCAGCAAAGTCATTGCCTCTACCATCGCCTCCTCTTGGATTACAGAAGAAGACGATATAGCCAAGACTTACCCAATATTGCATCTCATGATAGAAGATTTCACCATAGGCACACTTTGGACCACCATGGATATCTAGTATTGCAGGATACTTCTTATTTTCATCAAAGTCCTCTGGTAATAAGACCCAACCATGAATCTTAGTCTTCTTATTTAAAGTAATACGATTAGGCTTAGCCACATAGTATTCACTTAAATCATTTAAATGAGTCAAAGTCTCACCATTTAATTGTTCTACTTCTTGTAGTCTATTTGCTAGCGTTGTGATACGGTAAATCTTATTATCAACAACAACCGCATCATCAACTGTACCTTCAAAATCACTTAAACAAACTAACTTATCATTATCGATTGTGAATAGTTCACTTCTACTTCCCTTAGAAGCTGATAGGAAGTATGGCTTACCATTTATCTTTCTAAATTGAGAATATTTACCATAATGAATATCAGTACCTACTGTGTTATATAAACTTAAATCACTGTCGATATATAGTTGGCATTTTCCATTGATTAACTTATAGAACTTAGGATTCTCTAGCCATCCTGTTTCTTTTCCAAAAGAAGCTACTACGATGATGTCATCATTTAAATAAAAACTTCTAGTGATAATCATCGTTTCATCAGTTAATTTATGAATAGTCTTACTTAAGACATCATATTCATAAACACTACCAAATTTCTTCTTATATGTTGTAAAATCAACACCACTCATTAATATCTTATTTTCCTTATAATCAAAGGATTCAACATCAAGGGTAGGCGGTGTGATTCTTTCTATTTCCAAGGTAATTTTATCTATTATAAACAATGCGTTACGATTGCCATTGATGACTCCAGCTCTGTTAAATACGAAAGGATATTCATCAAGGACAACATAATCTTTATTGTCATCTTCTTCTTTAATTAATTCTTCCTTCTTATCATTAGAATATAGATAATAATCAGGATGATTTACTTTAATGGTTGCCGCTACTAAATAATGATTATCGTCATATTTTTGAATTTCATTCACATCTAGTGGCAACACAAAAGACCTAATTTCTTCACTTGTTTCAGGATCTAAAACCACAATCTTAGTTTGGGTCTTTTTAGCTTCCTTATCTACCTCGCCAATAAGAACTTCGTTTTCATCTACATAATATAGAGGTAGTTTATCTGCATAATCCTTAACAACACTTTGACTATTAGTCTTTAAATCATACTTTAATAGTCTTTGACAATAATCACTTTTATCTTCTTTTACTTTTGTATCTATAAAGAATAAAGCATTCTTAGATGCGTTTAATGAAGAAAGAAAATGATACTTACAAAAATCTGATATACCAATTTTTTTCATATAATTCTCCTTTAAAACAGCGGCAAATAGCCTCGCTACTTGCCGCTATAAAATAATTAACAATTATTTAGATTCAGGTACTTGTACAAACCAGAATGTTGAGTTACCTTGAGCTGAGTTAATAGCACCAGTCATACCAGCAGGCTTTAAGCATACTGTTTGATAACCAAACAATGGACATACTTGAGCAGTGGTTTCTACTAAGTACTTTTCAGCAGCATGTAAAGCATCAATTCTTTCTTGACCAGTTAGCTTATTAGCTTCTTCGATCATAGTATCGTAAGTCTCATCGCCCCAAGAAGCACAAGTTTGGTAAGCAGTAGTAGCCATATCTAGGTAAGACATAGAATCTAGGTAGTCAGCAGACATAGCACCTCTTGCTGTTTCATAGTTACCATTATCATCTCTATCTGAGAAGAATACTCTGACATCACCTGTCTTTAATACTAGGTTGATGCCAACTTCAGCAAGTTGAGCCTTTACAACAGAGGCAACAGTATCATGCATAGTATTTTGGTTATAGTAGTATTCAATAGTAACTGGGTTATCAACTGAATAACCAGACTTAGCTAATAATTCGATAGCTTGCTCCTTATCATAAGTTACATAGTCACCACCAACTTCTCTGAAGTCACCTTCAGCTGCTGTAATACCCTCAGGTACAAAGCCTGTTAGAGGATAGTAAGCATCACCTGCTGCAAGGGCATCAACGATTTCTTGTCTATTGATAGCTAATTGGAAGGCTCTTCTTACATTTACATCTAATAGAACTGGGTTAGTATTTGTAGCTTCTCTTGTGTTAAATTCAATGTAGTAATTAATTACTGAAGGATAAATATCAAGGTTATCACTATCAGCATACATACTTGTTACAGTAGCTGCATCAACAGCAGTAGCGTAATCAATTTCACCAGTTTGGAATGCCATTAATTCAGCTTCCATATCTTCCATAACAACAGCAGTTAAAGTTTCAATAGTAACCTTATCAGCATCACAGAAGTTTTCATTCTTAACCATAACAACCTTATCTGCTCTATCGATTGAAGAATACTTGAAGGCACCACTTGTAGGAACATCGGCGCTTTCAGCATATGTATAATCACCACTTGGAGCATAGTCACTTCTTACTGCATAGAATACACCACCTGATAATAGTGATACAAAGTAATCACATGGCTTAACAAGTGTAAATACTAGAGTACTATCATCCTTAGCTTCAACGCCTGTTAAATCAGTCATTGAATCAACATCAGCACCATCATACTTGTCAGCACCAACTAGATTATTAGTAATCCAAGATAAGTATGTAGCTTCCCCACTACCGATTGATAAGGCATGCTTAACACCATATACATAATCAGCAGCAGTTACTTTTTGTCCATCAGACCAAGAATTATCTTTAAGTGTTAGTGTATAAACTAGGCCATCATCACTAACTGTATAATCACTAACTGCACAAGGTTCAACACCTTTTTGAGTTAATTGGAATAGTGGATAAGATGTTTGGTTCAACACATAAGAACCAATAGAATCAGATGCGATAGCAGGATCTAGATAAGCAGGAGAACCACCAATAGCGTATGTAAAACTTGTCTTATAAGTCACATCGCTAGTGTCACCGCCTTCACTTTCATCTTTAGAACCACAAGCAACTAAAGACAAAGTCATCAAAGCTGTTAAGGCAAACACAACGATTTTGTTTAATTTTTTCATATATCTTCCTTTCTACCTCTCATACAAGAAGCACGCAACCAGTCTATTTCCGACTTTCACAAATGGAGGCACATGTTCCTTACAACGTTGTGTGGCCTTTGGACAACGTGTAGAGAACGGACAGCCACTCGGGGGATTTATAGGTGAAGGAATTTCACCTTCAAGTACTATCCTCTTTTTAGCCTTGGCAATATTTGGATCCGAAATCGGAATAGCTGACAATAAGGCAACCGTATATGGATGTAGAGGACGATGATAAACATCGTTACTTGGACCAACTTCCATCATATGTCCAAGATACATAACACCAATACGGTCAGAAATGTGTTTTACCATACTTAAGTCATGGGCAATGAACAAGTATGATAAGTCCATTTCTTTTTGAATATTTTTAAGCAAGTTAATAACTTGCGCCTGAATTGAAACATCTAGAGCTGAAATAGGCTCATCACAGACAATAAACTTGGGATTAACCGCTAAGGCTCTGGCGATACCAATTCTTTGTCTTTGACCACCTGAGAATTCACTTGGATATCTTCTGATATGGTCAGGTTTTAAACCAACAATCTTTAATAGTTCAACAACCCTATCTTCTCTTTCCTTATCTGTATCATAGATATTATGAATAATCATTGGTTCCTTAATAATTTCACCAACAGTCATTCTAGGGTCAAGAGAAGCATATGGATCTTGGAAAATCATCTGCATATCCTTACGGAAAGTCTTTAGTTCACTTCCTTTTAAGCTAGAAACATCTTTTCCTTCAAATTCAATATGACCACTTACTGGTTCATATAATTTAACGATGGTTCTACCAAGGGTAGACTTACCACAACCTGATTCGCCAACTAAGCCAAAGGTCTCATTTTTGTTTACTTCAAAACTAACACCATCAACAGCCTTTACAATTTGTTTCTTAGAAAAGATTCCTTTAGTGACATCAAAATGAGTCTTTAAATCTTCAACTTTTAAAATTACTTCATCACTCATTTACATCACCCCACACCTTCTTAGCCATTTCTTCATTAAGCCAACATTTGCATGTATGACCCTTGTTGAACTCTTTTTCTTCTGGCATATATTCTTTACAAATTCTCATCGCCTTTGAGCATCTATCCACAAACGGACAACCCTTTGGTGGATTTAATAAGTCAGGTGGTGAACCTGGAATTGGTTCAAGTTCCTTTTCCTCACCATCCTCAGGATGAGCTACACAATTTAGTAAACCCTTAGTATAAGGATGCTTAGGATCATAGAAGATATCCTGATCGCTTCCTTTTTCTACTAATTTGCCACCATACATGATGCAAACCTTATCACATAGTTTTGCGACAACACCTAGGTCATGGGTAATCATGATGACAGCAGCATTTGTTTCTTTTCTTAAATTATCAATAAGCTCTAATACTTGAGCTTGAATAGTAACATCAAGAGCCGTAGTTGGTTCATCCGCAATGATTACTCGAGGGTTACAAGTAAGAGCTATCGCAATGACAATTCTTTGTCGCATACCACCTGAGAATTCAAAGGGATATTGTTTAATTCTTTTTTCAGGAGATGGGATACCAACTAGTCTCATAAGTTCTAAGGCTCTTTCAAAAGCTTGGGCCTTTGTCATATTGGTATGATTCATAAGAGGCTCAATTAATTGGGTTTCAATCTTTAATACGGGATTCAAGAATGTCATAGGATCTTGGAAAATCATCGCAATTTTGTTTCCTCTTAATTGACGCATCTTAGCATCATATTCTTTTTTATTCTTAAAGTGGCTTGGTGATATATCTTCTCCATCAAAGATAATCTCACCTTTTTCAACTACCCCATTAGCGGCAAGAAGTCCCATAATAGAGTACATTGTCTGTGACTTACCACTACCTGATTCACCGACAATTCCGATTACTTCACCTTCATTTAGAGAAAGTGATACATCATTAACAGCCTTAACCTTGCCTTGGTCAGTATTGAATGATGTTGTTAAGTTTTTAATTTCTAATAATGACATATAACTACCTCTGTTTAGCTTGGAAAGCTTCACCAACACCATCACCGACAAAGTTTAGAGAAAGACATGTAAGTGATATTGCAAGGACTACCCAAATGATTTGGATTGGGTAGGTAAAGAATAATCCTCTACAATCGTTTGCCAATTTGCCCCAAGAAGGAATAGATGGATCTAGGCCAATGCCCACAAAACTTAGGAAGGCTTCTGTGAAGATGGCAGATGGCACCAACATGGTTAAATTGACAATAATAGGGCCAATGGCATTTACGATTAAGTGATTAATTAAAATTCTTTTATGGCTAGCACCCAAAACTTTTTCTGCCATCGCAAATTCCATTTCTTTAATCGAACGAACTTGTTGACGAACTTGTCTAGCCATGCCTACCCAAGATGTGAAGCAAATTGCGAACAACATCGCAGGGATAGTGTTACCAAAGATCATTAGGATAAGGATGACATATAACAAGGTTGGGATGGAATCTAGAATATCAACGATTCTCATCATGACCATGTCGACCTTGCCACCAACATATCCTGCAATACCACCATACAAGACACCAATAATCAAACAAATAAAGGCACTTGCGAAGGCAATTGATAGAGAAATACGGCCTCCATACATTACTCTGACAAAGATATCTCTGCCAAGTTTGTCGGTTCCAAAGGGATGGTCTAAACTTGGCATGGCATTTTTAAGAGCTATATTTTGGTCCTCAAATCCATATTTAGATAAGATAGGTACAAATATCGCCATTACTACCATGATGATTAGAAAGATAAGTCCAATCATCGCTAATTTATTTTTCTTATATCGATCCCAAACATCCCTTAGGAATGTTTTTGATTCCATGGCGATGAATTCAGAGTTCTTTTCATCATCAGGAAGCTTCTCAAACATTTTTTCATTTAACTCTATGTTCATAAAACACCTCACTACTTATTTACTTTGATACGAGGATCAACCATAGCAGATACCACATCTGAGACAAGGGTCATGATGATGACAAGTGCTCCAAGTAGGATGGTTAGTCCCATGCATAATGTATAGTCACGATTTGAAATCGATGTTGTAAATTCTCTTCCAATTCCTGGAATTGAGAATAATGTTTCAATGACAAGGGAACCAGTAATCATGCCTGCAAACATAGGTCCTGCGTATGTTATGACTGGCAACAAGGCGTTTTTAAGTCCATGTTTGATTACGACCATTGATTCCTTTGTTCCCTTAGATCTTGCTAGGGTAATGAAATCACTGCCCATCACGTCTCTTAATGATGATCTTGTAAGACGTGTAATTGTTGAAATAGGGGAAAATGATAGAGCCAAGACTGGCATTATGTAACTTGCGGGTGTTTCAAGCCCTACCACAGGCAACAATTTAAGGTTCACAGCCAACAAGATCATCATCAACATTGCCAACAAGAAGCCAGGCACGGATACACCAATGGTTGCTAGTATCGTAATTAACGAGTTGACCCATTGTTTATTCGTGAGTGCTGATATAACACCAAGAGTTATACCTACTAGCATTGATACTACAAAGGCGATAACACCAAGTTTTGCGGTAACTGGTAGTCTTGTTTTTATAATTTCCGTAACGCTTTGGCCTTTCTTAGAAATAGAAACACCAAAGTCACCATGTATAACATTTTTCATGTAAACAACATATTGTTCACTAACCGGCTTATCTAAACCATACTTCTTATTTAAAGCTTCCATAGTGGCAGCTGGAATAGCCTTATTGTCTCTTGAAAATGGACTACCAGGCATTGCCTTCATCCCAAAGAACACTATCGTAGCTAAGATAAATAGTGTAAATATTCCTAATAATAATCTCTTAACAATGTATTTAAACATCTAAACCACCTTCCTATAAAACTTTATACGAATTAATATACACCGATATGTATATTCATTTTCATAAAACTTGAAATATTTTACATATAAATGTAACTTTTTTCATAAATAAAAATAAAAAAATAAATTTCTTAAGAATAAAAAAAGCCGACTGTGCTATCATGTAGCTTATCGGCAAATTTTCTTAAATAATTCAACCCCTGTTTCAATGATATCATCATCAAATTTATATAAGTCATTATGTAAACTAGGGCAATTGCCCATGCCTACAAATAAGAACATACATGGGGCAAATTGTTTATAGAACCCAAAGTCTTCACTAGCTCTTATTGGCTCAGGTAGATATTCCAAGCCATCAATTCTTTTAATTGTTTCTTCAACTAGCTTAGGATCTGAATAGTTTTCATCAAAACGATCAAATTCTTCAATATGTACTTCAAACTTATCTTTTAATCTATCAAAGTAGTTTCTTACATATGTTTCTAAGATCTTTAGTTCCTCTTCTTTAGCAGCTCTCATGGTTAATGATATTTCACCATTAGCTGGAGAAATCCCAAAGTTTAAACTACCAACGTTTAGATTAATGATGGTAATCATTGCCAAGTTAGTAAAGGAATAATCTTTAAACTTAAATGGTTTATAGCCATAGAATTTAGATAGAGGTTCAATAGATTCTACAAATCTAGCAAGTTCATAAACAGGATTTAAACCTTTTTCAGGTTCTGAGGCATGACTTTGAACACCCTTTAGACTGATACGATAACCAACAGAGGCACACATTACAGTCTCAGGGCGATAATAGACAACATTCTTTTTTAAGCCTGGCATATTATGTAGTCCATAGACTTCATCTATTTTATATTTCTTAAATAGTGGTGCACACATTGGAGCTCCTGCGCCATTTTCTTCGGCTGCTTGGAATAAGTAAATAACATTCTTGTCTACATTTTCAGCTTCCAACATCGCACCTAAAAGTATTGCGGTATGGCCATCATGGCCACAACCATGAAATGGCACACCTGATGAATTAAGTATCGCATCATGGTCAGCTCTTAGTACTATGGTCTTTCTTCCTTCCTTGAAATCCTTTAAACAATATAGCCATCCACCTTCATCATGAATCTCATACTCAGGCATATTCTCAGATATAAAGTTTTTAATTATTTCTCTTGTAGTAAATTCATGATTAGATGTCTCAGGATTTGAGTGTAATAGATGTCGTAAACTTATAATTTTATTAAGATTTTCTTGTTTCATACCTTAATGATACGCCTTATTTGCATTCAGCAATCAACTTAGTTAATACTTTATATGCTCTACTGAAGGATTCGAGTCCCAATCTTTCATTAGGTGTATGAATACCCTCCATAATTGGACCATAAGTAATGACATCCATGTCATCATCGATTGATGCGAACACACCACATTCTAGCCCACTATGCTTTGCGATTTCTACTAAAGGTTTATCATATTCTGCCATAATAATCTTATTTAACTTATCACGCATATCACTATTAGCCTTATACTTCCATCCTGGATATCTAGCACTAACATCAATAGATATATTAAACATTCTAGCAAGTACTCTTATCTCATCAATCATATGATCAAGGTTACAATCTAGATTACTACGTAATGAAGATTCCATTATTATCTTATTATCAACAGTATTAATAATACCTAGGTTTAATGACGATGTAGTTAATCCTTCAATAGCCATTGAACGATGTTTATGTCCATTAGGCAATAGGAAAACATAGTCGATTATTTGTTTACTTAATGTACTATCAATAACTTTATCTACTTTATCTATTTGATAGATTGAGCATTCAAATTTATTATCAGAGAATTCAAGTTCTTTTCCTATATCGATAACACTTTGTTCAACAGCTTTATCAATTGTCTCAAAAGGTAATGATGAACTAAATTCAACTTCGCATTCTCTTGGAATGGCATTGTCCTTAAGACCACCATGAACACTTATTAGGTTAATATCACCACCTAATTCTTCAAGAATTCTAAAGGCCAACTTATTCGCATTACCCTTTTCAAGATGAATATCATTACCAGAATGACCACCACTTAATCCCGTTATAAACAACTTGTAACATGGCTTATCATTTGGAATATATTTTAAATCTAGACTTTGAGTAACAACACACCCACCAGCTGAAGTGATGGCAGTAGTTACTTCACCATTACCATCAAGTGATATCATTCTTCTTGATTTAATAAGTGAGGTATTTAAATTCAAAGCACCACATAGGCCTACTTCTTCTTGTACCGTAAAGACACATTCAAGTTTTGGATGGGATAATTTATCATCAGCTAATATTGAAAGAATATAGGCAACACCAGCCCCATCATCAGCACCTAATGTTGTACCTCTTGCCTTCAACCAACCATCTTCTACATATAAATCTAGAGGATCTTTTTTAAAATCATGGTCACTATCACCATTCTTCTCACATACCATATCTAGATGTGCTTGTAACAATAGTGGTTTACAATCTTCATATCCTTTACTAGCATCTTTATAGATGATGATATTGTTGAATTCATCCCGTATCGTTTGGAGTCCAGATTTGTGTCCAAACTCATAAATGTAATCAGCTATTTTTTCCTCATCAAAAGAACCATGAGGTATCTTAGCTATTTCATTGAAATAGAAACAATAAGGCTTACTTAAATCAAACTTACACATAAACAATCACCTTCTTTATAAACATAATATACACCTATCTTTTTATGATGAATAATTAAATTTTTCGCATAAAATGTCATAAAATGTCATTTAGTGACATACTTGATGTTTTTGTGACATTTTAAACTTTTTGTATAATTTGAATAAGTATCCACCAGCCTAGCTGGTGGTTTTAATTAACGGGCATAGCCCTCCTCATCTAGCCACCTATAAAGAGGTACGTAGTCTGCAAGTGCACTCTATTTGTTTTTCTTAAAAGGATCTTCGAATTCTAATTCAAGTTGCTCGGCTATTTTGTCTTCATCTAATTGGTTTTTTATGTATTCTTGAATTTTTTTACTATTCTTACCTACTGTATCCACATAATAGCCTCGACACCAAAATTCTCTACTTCGATATTTATATTTGATATTGCCCCCACTTTTCATATATCATTTGGCTAGACTTGCCTTTTAAATATCCCATAGAACTAGATACTGAATATTTAGGTGGAATCTTTAGTAACATATGGATATGATCAGGGCAAGCCTCACCCTCAATAATATTCACATCCTTATAAGAACATAAATCTTTAAATATCTTTATAATTTCAAGTCTTCTTGCATCATAAAATACTTTTCTTCTATACTTTGGCGCAAATACAACATGATATCTACAATTCCACTTTGTATGAGATAAAGTATTTAATTCGTCTTTATTATTTGCCATAATTATATTGCCTCCTTATTTATAATTACTTGTAGTTTGCAGACCGCAAAATAATTATAATAAGGGGTTTTATTATGGCAAATAATAATAGGTCATTATCTCTACGCTAAAGCTTTTACATCCACCCCCTAGACAATCTAGGGGTTTTATTTGACAAAAAAATAGAGCCTCATATGAAGCTCTAAATCCCTATCTAACAAAATTAGTAAATACTCTTTTCTTAGGCTTAACATCAGACTCATTCTTTAGATAAGCAAGCATTATAGGTAATTGTTTCTATTGTTCTACAACCCTCCAATATCCCGTTTTATTTGAACCAATTCTTTGTATATAGCCATTGTTTTTTAAATCAGATATATATTTTTGTATCATTGATTTCCCAATACCGGTTTTCTTAGCAAGTGTTGGTTGCGTAGCATTTGGATTATTCCTTATTTCTAACAGGACTTTCTCCATTTGTTCACTCATTATTAAGTTTTTATCTGTTTCTTTATTTGAAATTTTATTTTCAGGTGTATCCTTTAAAATTGTAAACGGTAACGTAACAACAATCGAATTCTCTCTAAATTCAAAAGCTTCTCTGCCATACATTTCGGTAATCTTTGGTACTCCTCTGCCCGATCTCTCACTAATATGTAATTGTAAAAATAAATCAGATAACTTACGATTTACAGGAATTGATTCTCCTAGAAAAAAACCTTCAACCGTCTGCTCTGGGGCCAATGTTCCTCTTGATAAAATTTCTATTCGATTACTAAATACTGTTATCATCGGAGCATTTCCATCTATCCATTTGTTATGAACAAACGCATTAATAACTGCTTCACGATAAGCATCTGCATCAAATAAAGGAACTTCTTTTCTTTCCATGATACGATTACGTTCATCTGATTGAATTAGATTAATTACATCGCTATATTCAAGAATCTTATCAAGCGCTAGCAGTATGCATGTATTCCCAAATTCCCTTACTGAGAATAGTGGTGAAGCCTTAGTTTCACCTCTAAATATAGATATACGAATCGGAATATGACAATCATCTGATAACAATTGAGCCATCATGTTATATTTACCATCTTTTGTTCTTAGTCCAAGATTCTTCTCGAAGGTTTCTTGTCGTAGAGTAATTCCTCTACCAGCATAATAAGTAAACAGCCTTACAAAAGTTAAATCTTGATACTCGGATTCCACTGTTTCAAGCGTAGGAAGACCATTGTTTAATACATTAAATAATTGTGCTTCTCGTTCTGGATACTTATTAATCTTTTCCTTACTAGAACCAATCCTAATATATCTAATGCCATCAAAAGATGTAGGAACTGTTTTAGCTGCAGGAATATCAAGTACCACTAGTCTTTTCCCTAACATTTCAACTTCATGAAACGAGAAAAATAAATCTGGTGTAAGTGATCTAGCTAGATAATGCTGAAACGGTTCTTTATTATAATCTTTTTGATAATTTACCGTTGTACCAACTATTTCGTGATTTTCATTATTTACTCCCCATACAAAATAGCCGCACTCTTTCCCTCTAAGTGCTGCTGCATTTGAAATAGCCGAAATGTATTCACCAATCGCATGCGGTTCAAACCAGTTTTCCTTAAATTCAAACCATTCTTCTTCAGCGTTATATTGTATTAAAGATCGAACTACTGACTCATAATTTTTCATGATAAACCTCCAGAAATATCGAATTTTATCTACCGGTTTATCTACCGGTTTATCTACCACTACAATACCACATTCCACCGGTAGATAAAAGAAATTCTACTAAAATAACAGTCCCATTACAGGGCTGCAATCACGCTTAAAATAATTATCCAATATGAAATATGAGTTTAATGTTTCTTTTAATCAAAAATATAATCACCGCAAATATTGCTACCACACCAAGGCTCTTATAAGACTCAGCGCATCCTGGACTCATTCCAAACCAACTATCGCCATCTACAATAATTTTTTTACATTTTATACATCTTTTCTCTTTACTCATTACTCACATCCTCTGTTTCTATCATATTAATATTTTTTGTTGAATCTACAAGTTGTTTATCGTTACTGATCTTTGATACTACTTCTCCGCAAAACTATGTTTTTCTATCATATTATTTAACTCCATCGCTAAACAATACAGGTGAAGCTAATCCCTTCTTTGTGAATCTTGCAGGAATTCTGTATCCAACAAATTTGTCCTTGATTTCCTTTGGCGCTTCACGGCCAACAAATTCATATCGACCTGATATAGCACGCGAATCATCTTGCCAGTATTCAGGTTCAAACACGTTAATTACTACGCCATGTAAAACACAAAGGACATACTTATATTTTTCAAGTTTACTTTTTCTGTATTTCCAAGCACTTCTGCATGCCTCATATTCATTATTTCCTCTATCTTCCAATACACCGTTTGTGATTTTAATCATCATATAATCAAAATCTGGTTCTTTATATTCTTTTAATGAATATCTTTTCTGAAGTTGTTCTGCATTAGCTATTCCAAAGTCATTACTATGATGGCCTTTTACTTCGTTAGTTAGACCAGGAAGAGTATCGATCAAGGCAGCTTCAACAGCAAACGCAGTATCTTCGTCCATATTATGTTTAACAATAATGTGCATTACTTCTAGACCAGCTCTTCTAATATCTTTAATCTGTTGAATCTTATTTGTTGTATCATCATCATCTTCTTCGACATAACTCTCACCCTCATAGTCAGCAAGAGCATCGTTTACATGTGCAAATACTCTATTTCCTTTTCCTTTGCCTACATAAAACGTCTGACCATTTCTCGGATCAATCAGCATATAAACATAATAATTTAGTTTACTTTTTACATCTTTTGAAAATTTTTTTATTGCCATATTCGCTTTCCTCCTGATGGTTTTCTATCCACCAAACTTGTATGGATACTGAACATCAACATCATAGTTTGAATAACAGTATTCAACTACATCTTCGAAATTACAACTTCCATTAAAAACATCTTTAACAAAACCTTTATCTCTCATAAGATTTTCTGCCATACATTCAATTGCAGCATTGGCAATTTCATCATAAACATCTCGAAACTGTTCGTTCTCAGAAAAAGTGCATTCTTTTCCATCTAAATATTCTTGTCTAGCTTTAAATAAGTTCTCGTAGTATGCATCATCAGCTGTGGTGTATGATGCGATTTCATTATTTCTAAAAACACTCTCAAGATAATCTTTATCATCTTTGTTACATTTAGCAAATTTGGTTATAAATTCATGCATTATTTATCTCTCCTATTTATACTTTTTAGCGTTAGCTTTAAGAATATCTTTAATTCTATTTTTAATGTTTTCTGGTTCAATAACTTCAACATGTTCTATGTATTGAAGTAACCAATACATGGTTGGCGTTGGCACTGACTTTAATGTTACTTTGATCCTGTCATTTTCTTCTTCAAAAATTACATCTTTGCCAAACCAATCCACTATCTGATCAACTATGCCTTCATCCGCGTAGAATTTAATAGTTTCAGGAAACTCCGTTGAATTGAAGTAAGGCATTTGCGTCGATAGCATCTTATAATAAATACCATTTTCATATCCTTCAATAGTTCTTATATCAACTATTGGCAAATCAGTTATTTCAATATCTGTTATCTTATCAACTCTGTGATATGCAAGATTAGCCCATTTATTAGATCTGCCCATCAAGTAGTATCTTTGATTATGAAGCAATAACTGATAAGGACTTATTATTTGAGTTGAGGTTTTATGCAGTTTCTTATCAGTACCAAATTTGTTATATGAATATTTAACTTGTTTTTCTTTTTGAATAGCTTCATCAATTACTTCTATGTTTAAAAACAAATCTTTACTATCAGTTTTGTCTCTCTGCTCTAATGAATAAATGTTCTTAATATGTTTCTTAAAGAATTTATTAGATAAAGTTGAAATTCTATTTATTAAACTTTTAGATTGTGATGACGAAATATGTTTACTAGCTAATATTGAATCAATTATTAAATGAAGCTCACTATCATCGATTAATTGATCATTAAAAAATATTCCATCTTTACAAGGCTCTATATCATATCCAGCCTCTCTTAAAAGAGATATGTTTCTTCCGACTGCTTTTCTTTCAATAGAGATTCCGTAATTCTTTTCTAATAGATTTCTGATCTCTTCTTGAGTCAAAGGATGATTAATATCACTGTACTCTTTTAAGATGTCTAGAATTCTTAATATTGCTAATCTTTTAGGTTCAAAGCCTTCCATAACTACCTACATTATAAAATATTCGGACCTATAAGTCCTCATTATAGTTGTATCTTTTTAATACATACAACTACTACTATCTGGTTTTTTCGATTTAACATCGGTTATTTCTATATGATAATCGTCGGTTTCATTAAAGCAATAATATCCTTCCCTATAAATCATAAAGATTTTATTCGCAATTTTACCAGCTGCATTGTAATTTCTCGCATCTGTAATAAGTGGGTGCATATCATCTCTTTTTTCAATGCTTCTCCCTACTTGAGATAGAAGAATTATTGCTATATTTAAATCTTTAGCTAGCTTCTTTAATCTTTTAATTATTTCTGCGTATTCTTTGCTTGTTTTTGGAAAACAATCTCCGTAATGAATCAATTGAAAATAGTCTATGTATACATACTTAATATTTAGCTCAGAAACACATTTATTAATAATTCTTGCAGCATAATATTCATCTATTGTTTCAATTTCATCCATAATGCTTGTCACATATATTCAGTGCTCAGGTGATTCTTCATACGGATCATATCCCATAAACCTGTCGTTTATTTCATTTGGATTAGTTTCTTCCCATTTACAGTTTTTAAACTCATAAGCATTTTTAACAAGAAACTGTATAAATTCATCAATATACTCACCCTTCATAAGTCTATTTTTATTTATTAAAAAATATCCAAACATACGGTACCTCCTCTAGATATTTTCTAACATTTCAATTACCAACTTATGTATATCACCTTTATAATATTCAGCTTTAGTGACGCCTCTACGTTTTAAACAAATTTTTAAATCTTTGTTTGCAAACCAAGAATAATACTTTTCGCTTTCTAGAGTGTTTTCCTTTTCTAATGAACTAAAAGCGTATTGAGACCTATACTCTCTATCGCCATTTTTTATGTAATATCCAATTAACAATTGATAAAATTTCCATTTAGCTTCTTCTTCTAATCTTTTTTGTTCGTTTTCTTTATGAATCTTTTCTTGTAGTTTTAATTCTTCTTCAGTGTCAAATGGACGTTGTAATATTTAAAATCATTCCCTCCCAACACCTAAATAGTAACATTAGTTATGTACCATTTTTGGGACATTGAAAATGTTATTATAAATCTGTAAATGATACCTGTTTTTAGAACTTTTCCGTAAAATATGGTGAGAAAAAGGATATTTTATAGTCTATAATTCATTATCTTCTC
>CAKUQM010000029.1 GCA_934675465.1 uncultured Erysipelotrichaceae bacterium
GGCTTAAAGGCTGCAGTGAGTATTTCAATTGGCTTTTGTCTAGTTGTGTCTTTATTGGTATTCATCTGTGCTAAACCTTTAATGATGATTTTTGTGAATGAAATGGATGTGATTAAAGAAGGTGTTCGTTATCTAAGAATAGAAGGTAGCTTTTATCTTGGCATAGGTTGTTTGTTCCTTTTATATGGCCTATATCGGGCGATTGGTAAACCTGCTATGAGTTTAGTCTTAACTATAATTTCGCTTGGTACAAGAGTTTTATTGGCCTATATCCTATCTTCTATAGTTGGTGTTGTTGGTATCTGGTGGTCAGTTCCTATTGGTTGGTTCTTGGCTGATTTGTTTGGTTTTGGATACTATATTCTAAACAAAAAGAAATTATTAATCTAAATAATTATTTTGAATACTCTTTAAATATTCAACGTATTGATAAGCGATTGTCTCATCGCTTATTTTTATTTCATTGCCGTAGGCTAGAATCTTAGAAAAGAAGATTTGATTAATAGATACAAAAAGGGTAGCCTTATCCTTGTTGATGATAATGCCAGGGAAGTCATCGGATAACCTCCCTATGAGATTCGAGTCCGTTTTAAAGGTAATATTAACTTTAGTAGTTTCTTTAGTATAGAAAGAATTACTTGATTCATTGATGTGACTTATAATCTTTTTGGTTGGAATATTGATATTGTCTACTGCATCTTTAATAAGAACATCTTTAATATTATCAAAACGATAGTGGTATATCTTATTGTTGTCTTGATAATGAAAATAGAAATAATAATAGTCATTAGCACGATGAATAAAGATAGGGAAGACATCTTGGATTTGATTATTCTTAGTAGTGATACTTACCATCTTATGATTTTTAATAGCTTCTAAGATATCTTCCATCTTAGGAAGTAGCTTTTGGGCCTTTTGAGTATTTGTATATTTAATATCTTCTAATAGTTTTTCTTCATCACTAGAGATAAAAGAATATAACTTATTGTTTATATCGTTTTTAAAAGATGTATCTAGATTCTTTAATGAATTGATAGAATCTTGAATTATTTTGATTTCAGATAGATTAAAGGGACAATCTAAAAGATAATAACCATTATCATATTCAACGTTATAGCCACATTCATTAAGTATCTTAAAATCATCATAAAGAGTCTTACGATTATCTACTCTAATATTCTTATGTTCAAGTAATGAAATGATTTCATCTAAACTTAAATGCCTGTCAAAGTTTGAATTTTTCTTTAATATTTCAATCAAATATAATATTCTTTTCTTGTTATTCTTTTCCATAACACAATTATAGTATTGTCCAATTATTTGGACAATGACAAATTGTATTCATTATATATTAATGACACAAGGAGGAAGAAAAGATGTACGTGTTATGGACTTTAATGATTGGATGGGGCTTTTATTTAAATAAGATGGAGATTCTTGCGATACTCTTGTTTCTAATGTTTCTATTATTAAGTGATACAAGAAAAATTTGCTGGCGCTATATTAGTATCGCGATTATTACATTATTATTTAATTTATTGGTGTTCAATCTAGGATATTTTGATAAGAATCTCATATCTGTCACTTTCCTAATAACTGAAGCACTAGTAAGTGCTAACTTGTCAGAATATCTAAGTAGATTATGTATTAATAATCTTGTGGAAATTTATCTTTTTGTTTCAGTAAGTTTCCTAACATTTGTAGGTATAACAATTTTATTATCAAGTGTAACAAGTGATTATATCTATATTCATAATCTATATGACTATAACGCTTTAATCTTTGTACCTTCCTTCTTGTTGATAAGCGTTCAAATGATTAAGAAAATAACAGGTTCTCGTATTAAAATGAGAGTATGGAATCATTAAAAGAATTATATAGAATAGGTCCGGGACCCTCTAGTTCCCATACATTAGGCGTTAGAAATGCTTGTTTATATTACATGGATAAATATAACAAGGATGAATATACAGTTACTTTATATGGCTCTCTTGCCCTAACAGGAAGGGGTCATATGTCAGATAAGATTATTGAAGATACTTTTAAGCCTAAGAAAGTTACTATTATCTTTAAAAATGAGAGTTATGATGAAAATCCTAATACTATGGTTTTTGAAGAGGGCACTAGTGATGAACTTGTAATTTATTCTACAGGTGGTGGTGCTATAAAAGTAAAAGGGATTGAGAGTATTGTTGACCCCAATGTCTATCCTCATAATTCACTTAATTCGATTAATGAATTTTGTTTACATAATGATTTAGATTATGCAGGCTATATTTATTGTTTCGAACCTAATATTAAAGAATATCTATTAGAAGTAGCTAAACAGATGATTGCGGAAATTGATAATGGTTTAGCTGCAAGTGGTGATTTACCAGGACCTTTAAAGCTTAAAAGAGTGGCTGCTTCTTTAAATAATGAGGCTAAGAAATGTAGTGATGAAGCTATTAAAGAAAAATTATTTTTAAGTTCTTATGCTTATGCAGCTTTAGAAGAAAACGCATGTGGTAAGATTGTGGTTACAGCACCAACTCTTGGAAGCTGTGGTGTCTTAAGTTCGGTTTTATATAAATATTATAAAAAAGGATTTGAATTAAGTGACTTAGCTGATGGCTTAGCAGTTGCTGGCTTATTTGGCAATTTGATTAAGACTAATGCTTCTATTTCTGGGGCTGTAGGTGGTTGCCAAGCTGAAATTGGTAGTGCTACTGCTATGGCTAGTGCCTTTGCCTCATATTTAGAGAAATTACCAGCTAAATCAATTGAATATGCTGCTGAAATAGCTATTGAACATAATCTTGGGCTTACATGTGACCCAGTTGGCGGTTATGTTCAAGTACCTTGCATTGAAAGAAATGGTATTGGTGCTCTAAGAGCAATTGATTCTATGTTGTATGCGAAATATTTAAGTCATATTAAAGACAATATTGTAAGCTTTGATATGATTGTAGAAACAATGAAGTATACAGGACAAAAGATTGCGATGGAATTAAAGGAAACTTCTCTTGGTGGTCTAGCTGAGGTTGTTCCTTGTAAGAAGCCTGAAGGATGTTAAATAAAAGGGGCTGTTATGAAATAAATATTTTTCTAGCAGTCCTTTCTTTTAAATAAAAAGCGCTCCAGGAATCCAACCTTAAGCGCATTTTGTAGACACAATCTTCTTGTCACAGAAAAGGTATCTTTAACATTACTTATTTTAATACAAACGAGACTTTTTAATCACTATTTAACGTAAATTGTTTTGATTACAGGTGGGTTAACTGGTCTATCGTTGAAGCTTGTCTTGACGCTTGCAAGTTCATCTAAGACTTCAAAACCTTCTACCATATCACCGAATGCTGCGTATTGACCATCTAAGAATGGTGTATCTACGTGGCAAATAAAGAATTGTGATGATGCACTGTTTGAGTCTTGAGCACGTGCCATAGAGATAGTGCCTCTTTTGTGCTTATGCTTATTCACAACACCATTGCCAATGAATTCACCCTTGATTTCTTCATCAGAACCACCAATACCAGTACCTTCAGGGTCACCACCTTGAATCATAAAATCTTTGATAATACGGTGGAAGATTAAACCATCATAGAATCCTTCGTTAGCTAATTTTTCCATATTAGCACAAGTGATAGGAGCGTTTTCTGGATCTAATTCAAACTTCATCACTTTTCCATCGTTCATTTCAATTACTAACATTTTCATATCCTCCTATATTATCTTAAACTATCTTTTCAAAACACAAAAGATGTATTATATTACTATGAGGGTAAAAAGATATGTTTTTTAAGAAGAATAAAGAATTGTCAATTTTTAAAGATGCTGTATTTGCGGTATCTGGTCTAGCTAAGGCTGATAATGATCCAAGTACTATTAATGCTACTATTGGTTCTTTATGTGGCGAAGATGGCAAGATCGCCTGTTTTAAGAGTGTCTACAAATGTTATGACGAACTAACAAGTGCTGAAAAGACAGCTTATGCGAAAAGTCCATGTGGCAATCCTGACTTTAGAGAAGCTATTACTAAGTTCGTTTTAGAAGATAAGTGTAATGGTGAGGCAGTTGCGGTTGCAGGTGGTACTGGTGGTATCGCTCTAGCCTTAGATTTATGTCTAAATGAAGATGATACAGTTATTATCCCTGAGATTGCTTGGGGCAACTATAGACAAATGTTAGTTGAAAGAAATCTAAAGGCCTTAGTTTATGATCCATATAATGTAGAAGAGTTGTGTTCATTAATTAAGGAGAATGAAAGACCTTTTGTGGTAATTAATTCACCTTGTGAAAATCCATGTGGTTTATCTTATTCTTATGAAGAATGGAAGAAGATCACCAAGACTTTAAATGAAACAAAGGAAGCAATCTTGCTTAATGATATAGCTTATATTGATTATGCATATAGTAAAGATTATAAGGATTATTTATCTTTGATTGGTGAGATGGGTGAGCATGTTTTAACTTTTGTGGCTGCATCTTGTTCAAAGACTTTCTCATATTATGGCCAAAGACTTGGTGCTTTAATTATTATTAATAAAGATAAAGAGTTTGTAGACTTGTTTATTAATCAATGTGAGAAGCATATTAGAACATCTTATGGAAGCTGTAATAATGGTTCAATGATTGCGATTACTAATGTCCTAAATAATCATTTTGATGAATTTAAAGAAGAATTAAATGAATATCGTAATCTTTTGAAACAACGCACTGACTTATTTATTAAAGAAAGTAACGAAGTAGGCTTGAATCTATATCCATACAATGATGGTTTCTTTGTGACTATTAAGTATGATAATGAATTTAGAGATAAGTTACATGCTCTATTAATTGAAAACCATATCTATTGTGTAAAGGTTAATAAGGGTATTAGAGTTGGTCTATGTTCAACACCACTTGATAAGGTTAGTGGTTTAGCTAAGAAGATTAAAGATATTGAATTAAGTATTTAAACAAACAATGGTGAGCATGTGCTCACCATTGTTTTTCTCTAAAAACTGTTATGAAATATATATTAGAATTGATTTTTTTGATTGGAAGCTATTTTTTTTTAAGATAGTCATGTATACTTAAGAAAAAGGGGTGGCTATTATGAAAAGAAAAATAATATTTTTAGTATTACTAACAATCTGCTTATTTTCATGTTCCAACAAAACTGTCTTAGAAGAATATATAGGAGAGTATTTTGATTATAGTGATTATTATACCTATCTTCATTATCATGGTTTTGTGGTCGATTCAATGAAAAGCAAAGATAACTTTTATACATATACAATTGGTGATAATGAATATGAAATGATTATCTTGAACAATGTCAAGTATAGTTTGAAGGCTTATCCTATAAATTTACTGTTTAAAGATAAGGATGTGAGCATAAACTTATATAACAAATACTATGTATTTGATAACTTATTATTAAGTAAAAATACTGATAAGAGAATCGTTGAGTGTTTAAAGAGTTCAAAGATAAAGAAGGATGAATTAGATTATTTTAAGGATGGAACTATTTTTACGATAGATGAGTTTTTGGACTATCTTTTTTTAGATATTGTAGATATTAAAGAATTTGATGATGATTCTATTTTAAATGCTTATAAATGTGTAGAAGTTACCTTTAATGATGGTTCAAATATCCTTTTAAAACAAATAGATAAAGATTATCTTGGTGTAGAAAGAAATAATATTGATGACAAACTTGTGATGTTGCATGATACTGGATGCATTGGCTCTTACTGTATAAATGATGATGATTATATTTGGATACAGAATCTAATGTTAAAGGTTGTTAAAGATAATGGTGGTATTGAAAATAAATTTAGATCAATGAATTATTAAATAATGGTGAGCATGTGCTCACCATTATTATTACTTATTGTTTATTTCTATTCGCATCAAGCCAATACTGTAAGATACGAACAGCTGCCTGTTGGTCAATAATCTTCTTTCTCTTTTTACGAGACATGTCAAAGTTATTGATTAAGAATTCATGAGAATCTTTAGTAGTATTTCTTTCATCTTGAAGAACACACTTAATGCCAGTTTCTTCTTCTAAGACTCTGGCGAAATCAGCGCATAATTGAGCCTTAGGACCTACATCATCGTTTTCTAATAGGGGATAGCCTACTACAATTAAGTCTGGTGTATATTCTTTCTCAAAGAAGTCTAATAACTTATCAAAACATTCATCATAGTCATCCGGTTTAAAACGGATGGTTTTGACAGCTTGGGCAATAACGCCTGTATCGCTTTTGGAAATGCCACAGGTAACACTTCCTAAATCTAATCCAATATATTTCATATATCTATTCTATATCGTAGATACTTATTCTTCTACATGGGCAAGTCCCATTTCGATTATTTTATAGACATGGTCGTCATCTAAAGAATAATAGATTGTTTGACCTTCACGTCTATTTTTGATTAATTTTGAGTGCTTAAGATTCTTTAATTGATGAGAAATAGCTGATTGGTTCATATTTAGTTCATTAGCTATTTCATTAACACTGGCTTCTTTTTCTTGTAGTAACAACAAGATTCTAATTCTTGTTGAATCACCAAATACCTTGAATAATTCAGCTAAGTTATAAATATTATCTTCACTAATCATAGTCTTTTAACATTTAACGCTCTTATCGCATTAAGCACACAAATTACCATTACACCTACATCTGCAAAGATGGCAATCCACATATTGGTGATACCAATTGCAGTTAGGATTAAACATGCTACCTTTATACCAATCGCAAAGAAGATGTTTTCATAGACAATTCTCATGCATTTCTTGGCAATCTTAATAGCCTTAGCAATCTTTAAAGGATCATCGTCCATTAAGACTACATCAGCTGCTTCAATTGCCGCATCACTACCTAAGGCACCCATCGCAATACCAATGTCAGCTAAGCTTAATACTGGGGCATCATTAATACCATCACCCACAAAGGCTAATACCTCATCTTCTTTTTTATCTTTTAATAGTTCTTCAACCTTAGATACCTTATCTTGAGGTAAAAGTTCACTATAAACTCTATCGATATTTAATTTCTTGGCAACATTTTCACCTACATGTCTTTCATCACCTGTCAACATTACTGTTAATCTGATGCCAATTTTCTTTAATTCAGAAATCGCTTTTTCACTTGTTGGCTTAATCACATCACCAATATGAATATGGCCCTTATAATGGTTATCTAATGCTAGATGAACAATTGTTCCTTCATCATGGCATTCAATGATAGAAACACCATATTCACTCATTAGCTTTTCATTACCAATAAGAACCGTTTTATCATCAACAATAGCCTTAATGCCCTTACCAGGAATTTCCTTTACAGACTTAACTCTTGATTTATCAAGAGATTTACCATATTCTTTGATGATAGATTTACCAATAGGGTGGGTAGTAAAGATTTCACCATGGGCTGCATAATCAAGTAATTCTTCCTTACTAAATTCATTGTTGTGAATGGTAGTTACTTCAAAGATACCCTTAGTCATAGTTCCTGTCTTATCAAAGGCTACAATCTTAACCTTAGATAATTGTTCAAGATAGTTAGATCCTTTTACAAGTACACCTTGAGAACTAGCACCACCAATACCTCCAAAGAAAGACAATGGGATAGAGATGACAATGGCACAAGGACATGATACAACAAGGAAAGTAAGAGCTCTTATTAACCATGTTGACCAATTATAGCCATTGCCTAAGATAAGTCCATTCACAAGAGGTGGCAATATCGCAACAGTCAAAGCACTATAACATACAATTGGTGTATAGTAGTGGGCAAACTTTGTAATAAAGTTTTCTGACTTTGACTTAGCGCTTGTGGCATTTTCAACTAAATCTAGAATCTTAGATACAGTTGATTCACCAAAGTCCTTAGTAGTCTTAATCTTTAAAGGTGATTCCATGTTGATACAGCCTGAAATTACCTCATCATTAACTTTTACACTTCTTGGCTTTGATTCACCTGTCAAGGCACTAGTATTAAGTGAAGAAGTACCTTCAACTACAATACCATCCAAGGGAATCTTTTCACCAACTACAACAGTAATAATATCGCCAATTGCCACTTCATCAGGATCAACTTTAACAAGTTCTCCATCTTTTTCGATATTGGCATAGTCAGGTCTAATATCCATTAAATTTGAGATATTCTTACGTGACTTTCCAACGGCATAGCTTTGGAAAAGTTCACCGATTTGATAGAACAACATAACGGCAACAGCCTCAGGATATTCACCTAGGCCAATGGCACCTACAGTAGCTACTGCCATCAAGAAGTTTTCGTCAAATACTTGTTTGTTTAGGATACCATGTAGTGCACCTTTTAATACATCATAGCCAACTATTAGATATGGAATTAAATATAGAAAGAAATCTAAATAAGGATTCTCTATATTAATAATTCTTAATGCAACATAGAAGACTAGGGCACTAATTATCCTATATAGATTTTTCTTTTGTTTCTTGGTCATCTTATAAATAAATCTCGCAATCGTCTTCTACAGCCTTACAGTTTTTAAGAACAGCTGCCATTGTTTCCTTAACATCAGCACCTTCTTCAAATTCCACAATCATCTTTAATGCCATGAAATTTACAACAGCGTCCTTAACACCAGCAGTCTTTTTAGCTGCTTCTTCCATTTTGTTTGCACAGTTTGCACAATCAACTTCAATCTTATAAGTCTTTTTCATATTTCTTTTCCTCCAATTTAGTATATGAACATTCATTCATATACTAATATATCATAAAGCCATTACTAGTCAATAACTTTAATTAAAAAAGTTGGTTTTTATACCAACTTATTTCTTTGGAGCAAGCGATCTTGAAGTGATTGAATTAAACACAAACAAATCAGGACGATTACGAGATTCACTAAATTCAAACTTAGTTCCTTCGTTATTATAGATTCTTGATGTGATCATTGGTAAACAATTAAAGTCTCCTAATTCAAGATACTTTTCATCAAGAGGAGTAGCTTCTACCATAGTAATCTTTCTTTTAATAGTAGCTATTTCCATTCCTAAATTTTTGGAATAATAATTGAATAATGACTTTTCCGCAATCTTTTCATTCATCTGACCAACAACATCTTTTCTTAATAAAGAAGTATCAATCATCTTGGCGACATCATCAATATATCTAACTCTTTGAATCAAATAGACTTGTATACCTTTTGGAAAACCAGTCTTTTGGGCTAAGTGTTCATCTACCGTTAATTCTTCAAAGGCTATAACTTTATTTCTTACACTAAAGCCATATCTTTTACCTGTGGCATAAACACCTTCGGCATCAGTAATAAGATAATCATATTTTGGTTGATTATCACTACTAGAATGAATTATTCTAACACCCTTGCCATGATGAGGTTGAACATATCCTTCCATGGTTAAATGGGAAATTGCTCTTCTTACTGTATTCCTGGAACAGTCGTATATTTGAATTAAAGTATTCTCAGAAGGCAAATAAGATCCTTCATTATATTCACCTGAATCTATTCTCTTTTTTAAAGACTTATATATTTGTTCATACTTTGATTTTGGCATATTTAAACCTCTTTTAATTAATTTATATTATCAAATAAGAAGGGGAAATTCAATAAAAACATGTTTAAACAAGAGAAAAATGCAAAGGCTTACAAAAATACTAAAAAAGTACTTGCACTTGTTTAAACATGTTGATATTATGAAGGTGTAAAAAATAAACGGGAGGATTGAAAAATGAAGATGCAAGAAGGCTTTCTTTGGGGTGGTGCAACTGCAGCTAACCAATGTGAAGGTGCCTACAACGAAGGTGGCAGAGGCTTATCTAGTGTTGACGTTGTACCATTTGGCGAAGATCGAATGAAAGTAGCTAAGGGTCAAATGAGGATGCTAGAGTGTGATGATAAACATATCTATCCATCTCACAAGGCAATCGATATGTATCATCACTTTAAGGAAGACATTAAAATGTTTGCAGAAATGGGCTTTAAGTGTTATAGATTATCTATTGCTTGGACACGTATCTTGCCAAACGGTGATGATGAAATACCTAATGAAGAAGGACTAAGGTTCTACCATGAAGTATTTGATGAGTGTCTAAAGGCAGGCATTGAGCCACTAGTTACTATTTGTCACTTTGATACACCAATCGCTTTGATTAAAAAGTATGGTGGTTGGAAAGATCGCAGGATGATTGATGCGTTTCTACACTTATGCGAGATTCTATTCAAGAATTATGGCGATAAGGTAAAGTATTGGTTAACATTTAATGAAATCAATATGTTACTTCATATGCCATTTATGGGAGCAGGTATCGTCTTTGAAGAAGGTGAAGATGAAGAGTTGGTTAAATATCAAGCAGCTCATCATGAACTAATTGCTAGTGCTAAGGCTGTTAAGTTGGCTCATGAAATGATGCCTAAGGCTAAAGTGGGTTGTATGTTGGCAGCTGGTCAATTCTATCCATATACTTGTAAACCAGATGATGTTTATACAGCAATGGAAAGAGATCGTGATAACTATTTCTTTATTGATGTCCAAGCACGTGGCGAGTATCCTGTGTGGGCGCTTAAGAGAATGGAAAATGCTGGCATTAAGATTAAAATGGAAGAGGGCGATAGTGAAGTTCTAAAAATAGGAACAGTGGACTTTATCAGCTTTAGTTATTATTGTAGCCGTTGTATTTCAAATGATCCTGAAATCTTAAAGAATCATGCAAGAGGTAATGCGGTAATTAGTGCGGTAGTTAATCCTTACTTGAAGGCAAGTGACTGGGGTTGGCAAATTGATCCACTTGGCTTAAGACTTACCTTAAACATCTTATATGATCGTTACAACAAACCACTGTTCATTGTAGAAAATGGATTAGGCGCTAATGATGTTGTGGAAGAAGATGGTTCTATTCATGATGATTATCGAATTGATTATATGAGAGAACATATTAAGGCAATGTTAGATGCGGTAAATAAAGATGGCATTCCAGTAATGGGTTATACTTCATGGGGCTGTATCGATTTAGTTTCAGCATCAACTGGTGAAATGAAGAAAAGATATGGCATGATATATGTGAATAAACAAAATGATGGAAGCGGTGATTTAAAGAGAATAAAGAAAGATAGCTTCTATTGGTATAAAAAAGTAATTGAAACAAATGGAGAAATTTTATGAGTTATAAACAATTAGCGAGCGATATTATTGAGAATATCGGTGGTAAATCAAATGTTAAATCTGTTGTGCACTGTGCAACTAGATTACGTTTCACTTTAAACGATGAAACTAAGGCAAATACTGATAAAATCAGTAACTTAAATGGCGTTTTAAAGGTCGTGAATGCTGGTGGCCAATACCAAATCGTTATTGGACCAGATGTTCCACAGGTTTATCAAGAGGTAGTTACACTTGGTGGTTTTGAGGCTCATGATGAGGTTGATGATGATGAGGAAACTGATAAGAGATCTAAGCTATCAAAAGTATTAGAAGGTATCGCAAGTATCTTCCAACCAATCATCCCTGCAATTACTGGTGCTGGTCTATTAAAGGCGGTAATGGCATTATGTTCGACATTTGGCTGGTTAAAGGGTGGTAGTCAAACATATATCATCTTAAATGCGATTGCGGATGCTGCATTCTACTTCTTACCTTTAATTCTAGCTGCTTCTTGTGCTAAGAAATTTAAGTGTAACCAAGGAACAGCTATGGCTTTGGGTGGTGTTCTTGTTTATCCACAACTAACAACACTTATGACAAGTGTATCTAGTGTAAATAAGGCTATTGCGGCTGCTGGTTCATATGATGCTGCCTTAGCTGCTGGTACAATTGTTGAAGGTGCTGCAACATCAATTAAACTATTCAATATCATTCCAGTACAAGTAGTTACAAGCTATGCTTCAAGTGTAATTCCAATTATCTTGGGTGTATGGGTAATGTCTTATGTTGAAAAGTTTATGCAGAAGTATTGTCCAAAGGCTGTTAAGTTCTTCTTTGTGCCATTTTTCTCATTGACTATTGCAGGCATTTTAACTCTATCTTTATTGGGCCCTATTGGTACTTGGGCATCAGAATTTATTCAAGTCTTCTTCACATGGTTAAAGAATACTGCTCCTTGGATTGTTCCTACTGTTGTTGGTATCTTCTCACCATTCCTTGTTATGACTGGTACTCACTATGGTTTAATTCCAATTGGTACAAACAACTTAACTACTGCAGGTCATGATGCGGTTGTTGGTCCTGGTATGTTAGTTTCAAATACTGCACAAGGTGCTGCTGGTTTAGCTGTTGCCCTAAGAAGTAAGAATCCTGATACTAAACAATTAGCTTCTTCTGCTGGTCTTACTGGCGTTCTTGGTATTACTGAACCAGTATTATATGGTGTTAACTTAAAATATATGTTCCCGCTATATGCTGCCATGATTGGCGGTGGCGTTGGTGGCCTATTCCTAGGCCTTACTGGTGTTGAAAGATTTGGTGCTGGCTCTCCTGGCTTACTTGTTCTTCCTGTTTATATTCCAACTGAACAAGCATTAGCACTAGGTTTTACAATGAATAATTTTATCTTTGCGGTAATTGGTGTAGCTATTGCGATGCTTGTATCATTTGTTTCTTGTTGGATTATGTTTGGCATCTGGGCAAAACAAGGCAAGTTAGATCCTAAGGAATTAGGTGAGGCTAAGGGAATTGACAATAATATCTATGCTCCAGTTGAAGGTGAAACAGTAGAACTTAGTAAAGTAGAAGATGAAGTGTTCTCATCACTTGCGATGGGTAATGGTATTGCGATTAATCCAAGTAAGGGTGAAGTGAAGGCTCCACTAGATGGTGAAGTTACAGTATTGTTCCCTACAGGACATGCGATTGGTATTAAGGGTGATAATGGCGCTGAAGTATTGATTCATGTTGGTATGGATACAGTGACATTAAATGGTGAAGGCTTTGATGTTAAAGTTAAACAAGGCGATCGTATTAAAAAGGGTCAAGTGCTTGTGAATTTCGATATCGATTTTATCAAGTCTAAAAAATTATCTACAATTACTCCTGTTATTGTGACAAATACTAGTTCATTAAAAGAGGTTGTTCCTCATGATGCTGGTAAGGTTACAAATGATGATGTAATTATTAATATTAAGTAAAATGGTGACAATATGTCACCATTTTTAATACAATTATCTTATGAATATTATAGATTACTTAAAATGGCGTGGCGACTTATCGTTGAAGGCTTCTCCCTTTAATGAAGTAGATAATTTGATTATTAGTCAAATGGCTTATACCGGTTTTGATGAATACTTTAAATTGAAGGATTCTTATACCATTTCTGAATTATCTGATTTATTTTTCAATGACCACACTGATGAAGAAATTATGGCTTCTAAGAGTTTTGTAAAGTTAGCTCCTTTTGTCCTAAGGGAAATGGCTAATTCTATAAGATTTAAAGATTGTCTAGTCCATGATTTTGTTTCCACTATTGATGAAAAGACTTTTGAACAATTTTGTTGTTTCCAAGTAGATTTAAGTGATCACACAACTTATGTGGCCTTTAGAGGAACTGATGATACGATAGTTGGTTGGCATGAGGATTTCTGCATGTCTTTTGAGATTGTTCCTGCTCAAGTTGCTGCTAAAGAATATATACAAAAACTAAGCCCTTATCGTAAATATCGAATTGGCGGTCATTCAAAGGGTGGTGCCTTAGCTTTATATGCTGGCTTAAATGCTCCTAGAAAAGGCAAAAATATTATCAATGTCTATTCTAATGATGGTCCTGGTTTAAATCGTAAATATTTAAGCAAGGAAGAATTAGAAGGCTATGAGAATATCAAGGATAAGATTATTAAGATTGTGCCTGAATTTGATTTCTTTGGTGTCTTGTTCTCAAAAGACTATATTACTAAAGTAGTCAAATCAGATGCGGTGATGTTACTTCAACATTCTGCTATGTCGTGGCTTGTTGAAGGTACTAAATTTATAGAAACTACTTTGTCTGAAGAATCGAAGATGATTGAAGTTAATTATAGGGAATTCTTGGATAATGCCACTGAGGAAGAATGTAAGGTATTTACTGAAGAAATGTTTGATGTCTTAAGAGATGCTGGTGTTGATACGGTATCGGAATTTATTGAAGGTGGTTTGCCATTATTTGTTAAGACTCTTTATGATATTTCTAATATGAATAAAAAGAGTAAGGTTTTTGCCAAGAGTATCTTTGATGCCTTCATTAAAGGATATGGCTCAGGTGTCAGTGAAAAGGTCAAGACTGCCAAGGATAATTTAATGGAGTCGGTAATAGAAAAAGAGAAATCACTTAAGGAGCGTTTCTCTAAATAACCTATAGATATAAGCGTTCAATTCTTGGATGCTTTTTTTGTTGACCTTGCAAACCATACGATCATAGGTATATAGTCCATTTTCTTCTTCAACATCACTTAATTGAGTTAATACACTTCCTGCAAGTCCTTTTTTAATAGATGGAATAATCATATTGGCATACATATCAATAAGCTTATTGGTTAATTCTTTTTCATTATTAGAAAAGCCATAGCCATAGTTAGCTTTACGTTTAGTAAAAGTGTGTCCTTCGACATGTCTTTTAATACCGCCGTATTCGCTTAAGAAAAGTATTTGATTAGTCTTGCTTGTAAGGACTTTGTTTCTAAAGTAGATGTGGTAAGAATCAAAGTCACTATCAAGAGTCTTATACCAGCCAGAACAAGTATCAAAGGGTCTATATTTGTCTAATTGTTTAAGTTCCTTAAAGACTTGGCTACTTCTTTGTTGGCCCCATGCTTCATTGTAGATGGTCCAAGCTACAATACATGGGTGGTTGTATAACTGTTTAATTGTTTCTTTTGAATGCTCGATAAAGAAATTTAATCTAGCTTCATCGACATTAATGTTATCGTTTCTAGTCACAAAACCGATGGTTGGTAGGAAGATGTTCTTAAGGAAGTTAACATCACCGCTGTTGACCATGTCTTGCATGACTAACATACCTTCTTTATCACAGTAGTAATAGAATGCTTCATCTTCTACTTTGATATGTTTTCTAAGCATATTAAAGCCTAGTTCTTTCATTCTTCTTATATCGTTTAAATATTCTTTAGTATCCTTAGGTGAATAGATACCATCACTGAAGTAGCCCTGGTCTAAGACACCATTTAGATATATCGGTTCCTTATTTAAACATAGATATTTATGATTGTTGATAGTTTCAACACCTATTTCTCTAATGCCAACATAGGTCTGCACGGTATCATAATTTGTTTTGATTGTAACGGTATATAAGGCAGGCTGTTTAATTGTCCAATTTTGGTATTTGATATTTTTTAAATCAACATGTAAGTGCTGTGATTTAGAGATATATGCAACGGTATCTTCATCGAAGGTAATGCTAATGCAGTATTCATTATCAGTATCTACATAGAAGTCGATTGAATCGATTGCGGTCTCAATCTTTATTGATCTTATTTCTTCTTTTGTAGGTACTGTTTCCATCCATACGGTTTTCCAAATGCCAGAGATACTTGTATACCACATGCCGCTTGGTTTGTTTGATTGTTTGCCATATGGATAGAAGGTGTCGGTGTTATCACTGACTTCGACTCTTAAGATATTGTGATTACTTATATAATCTGTAATATCGAAGCTAAAGGCTAAATAGCCACCAGTATGTTCACCAATAAAATGATCGTTTAAATATACTAAAGCCTTATTGTCTACAGCCCCAAAATGAAGTATTAGTCTTTTGTCTGTTAAATCATCATTAAAGTCAAATTCTTTAATATAAACTAATTTATCTTCATGTTCCTTATATGGATACATAGATAAAAGAGACTCCTTAGGATAAGGGACTATTATAGGCTTATTATTTAATGTCCATTGTCCGTTTAGACAATAAAATGATGTTCTTTTAAATTGGGGACGAGGATACTCTAACATGATTTCATTATATAATTAAAAAGAAGATGTTGGGTTTGTTAGATAGAAAAAAACACTTATATAAGGGCGAAATTGTTGATTTAGTCGAAAGGGCTAGGGTCTCTGAGAAGACCTCTTTTGATGGGGTTCCTACGGTCTTTTATGATATATATGTTTCGGGCTCGAATCAGGGCTCGAATCTTAAGGTGGGTAAGTGTGACTTAAGGTTAAAAAATGACGGTTTTATGTACTACTATGGTAATGTTGGCTACAATATCAAAGAGTCATATAGGGGCCATCATTATGCTTATTATGCTTGTAAGATTTTGTTTAAGATTGCAAAAGAGGAATTTGGGATGAAGGAGTTAATCATTACTTGTAATCCTGATAATGATGCTTCTTATAAAACGTTAAAAAGATTAGGGGGTAAGCTTGTTGAGATAGCACAAATACCTTATGATCATGAGTTGTATGAAAAAGGAGATAGATTTAAGTGCATATTTCGCTTTAAATTATAGTTATTATGGAAAAATTAGAAACATTTACTGAAGTATTATTGTCTTTAAAAGATAAGGAAGTACTTACTACTAATAAAAAGGATCGTTATATCTTAAAGAAAGATAAGATTTATGTTTATAGAGAGGGAACTTCTTTTGTCCTTTCATTAGAGGATTTTAGAGACTTGTATCAAGAAAAAACCTTCTTCGTTTTTAAGGAAGAAGGTGCTTATATTGATAATGATAAGGATGAAGCCTATTATCGTTATTATCGTAAATAATTAATTATTCTTAAAGAATAAACCAATTGCGCCACCAACAAGGCCACCAATGATGTGAGTGATGTGGGAGATTGAGTCAGTTACTGTAAGCATTGAAGTAACTTCTCCACCAATCCACAATATCGCAACTAATATTAGAGTAATAGGGATGCCCCTATCTTTTCCGGTTATAGAAGCAAGTAAAATAAACGCAAAGACAACACCACTCGCTCCCAACAACATCACTCCTGGTTGGAAGATATTGTTACAGATGCCGGTAACTAGAGCGGTAACTATGATGACAATGATTAGACGGTCGTGGTATTTTTCTTCTAACATTGGTCCAAGTAATAGAATATAAATCATATTACTGATTAAATGATCAAAGTCGGCGTGACCGAAGATGTGTCCTATTAGTCTTACATATGTTAGTGGGTCCAATAGTGAAGATGAGTATGTTGAAAATAATAAGACAGTACTATCACCATTGGTTATCATTTGTAAGAATAATACTAGGAAACAAATAAGTGTGAATGTTAGCGTTATTGGCGCATTAAAATATATTTTAAGTTTTCTCATGCCCTTATTATATTGCACAAAAACTTAAGTGAGACTAAAATTAAAACATGAGTAAAAAAGTATCTTTAGTATTAGAAGGCGGCGGAATGCGTGGCGCCTACACTGCCGGATGTTTATCTTGGCTTATAGATGAGGGAATTGAATTTGATTATGCCTATGGTATTTCTACAGGGGCAGTTCATCTTACATCTTTTTTAATGAAAAATAAGCATTTTCTTTTTGAGATGGCAACTGAAATTATTGCCCATCCATCACTTGTGGGAATTAGACCTTTATTAAGGGAAGGAAATTTTGTTGGGTATGAGTATCTATTTTCACATTTCTTAAAAGATGGTTTACACTTTGATATCAAGGACATCATTGGTAAGACTAAAACATTAGCTAGATATGGTGTTTATGATATGGAAAAGGGCGAGACTATTTATGTTGATTTGAAGGATATGAATATGGACTTATTGAAGGCTGCTTGTTCACTTCCTATTCTTGGTAGACCCATCGTGGTTAATGGCCATAAGTATTTAGATGGTGGTATCACTAAGATGATTCCAATCGAAGAGGCTGTTAAGGATGGCTGCACAGATCACTTGATTATCACAACTAAGCCTTATGATTATGTTAGAAAGTCTGCTAAGCCATTTATTGTGAATCTTATGAAGAATAAGTATAAGGATTGTCCTGAAATCAGTGTTGATTATAAAAATAGACATCTAAACTATAATAAACAAATCGATCTTATTCAAAGTTTAGAAAAAGATGGTCATGCCTTATATCGTTATCCTACAGAGACCGTTAATGTTACTAGATTAAAGGGTGATAAGAAGGATCTTATCGCTTTATATGAATTAGGTCGTAAGGATATGGAAGCTAGTAGGGAAGAAATCTATAAGTTAATTAAATAATGAAGAAGATTATTTTAGTTTTATTACTTGTCTTATTTGGCTGTTCAAATGAACAAGTAAGTAATACAGTTACATATATTGAACCAGTTAAAGAGGGAAATCTCTTTGACTTTTTAAATGCGGATACAAAGTCTTTGCTGAAGGATGTTAATAATGGCCTAGATGTAGAAAATACGACTTTAAAGAATCTTGGTAAGGATTTGCCTGATTATAATTTAAATACTATTGATGGTGGTGTTGTTAAATTAAGTGATTATAAGAATTCTAAATTAGTTATTGAAGTAGTGTCAACATACTGTAGCCATTGTAAGGAACAAGCTTTGAATAATAATCCTTATATTGTGTCTAATCATGGTGATGTGACATTTATTACATATTTTGTGAATGGCGATATAGATAGCATTTCAGCTTTCTATAAGGAAATAGGCGTTGAACATAATAATCCTAATGAAATAATTACTATCAAGAATGAAAAGCTTAATGATTATATGAGCCAAAATTATAGTTTTAATGCGACTCCTACATATTTCTTCTTTAATAAGGGTAAGATGACTTGGTGTAATGTGGGCACGATTGATAAGGAAGATTTTGAGTCTTTGTATGAATTTGCGTTTAATGCCAAGTTTGATATCAACTTATTAACTACAGAAGATGGAAAATCGATATTTGACTATCTTAGAACTGTTGATGATGTGAAAAATGATATTGATGAAGATAAGTATAACAAGTTAGTGTCTTTGGATAATGATGAAAAGACTACTTATTTAACTTTGAAACATATTGGTCAAACTTTTGATTTCAATAATCAATATAATGATGAATCTAATTTTAGAAGTGAAATTGATTTTAATGTTGATTATACAAATGATCAGATAGCTTTCATTATGATGAGTGCTTATGATGAAGAATTAATTAATACTATTAATTCTTTTTATGAAACTAATAAGGATATTAAAGTCTTTGTGATTAATACAAGCGATAAGGATAATGAAAAGATTGCGGATGAATTAAAAGCTCCACTAGCATCCATAATGAACAAGATTCCTAAATTCTTAGATAGTGGTGAATTAGGTAATTATCCTAGTGTCTTATTTGTACAAGACTCTATTATTACTGGTATTTATTCAAATTTTGATACTATTGATAATCTTAATAGTGCTAAGGAATTATTCTTAGGTATAGATAGTATTGCGATAGCGAAATAAAAACTGCAAATCTGCAGTTTTTAAGTACTTATTGCATATAGTTGAAGTAATATTCATCAAAGCTTAAGCCACTTTCATAGATCTTAGTAGCTAAATCAACACCAACATAACGATACATATTAGGCACTTCGCTATGGGCTGTGAAGGCTGATTTTCCTTCTGGGAATCTTTGAATGAAGCCGTATTCATGGGCATGTTGTTGTAGCCATGTATATACTTTACAATCCTTGAAGGCGCTAGCCTTAGGGTTTTCACTAGCTAGGACATAAACAGCTAAGCCTGTCTGCATATCACTATAACCTGCTTCGAAATTTGCATCATCATCGATATGAAGTTGTTTCTGTTTTTCATAAGAGATGTAGCCTTGATATGCATAGATGGCCATGCTTAAATCTTCTTTTCTGATTGCTTCACACATTTCGGTATAAGCTAATAGGGCTCTTGATTCAAGTTCTACACCAGGTACCGCATGAAGTGAATTGATTTCTACTCTTTTAACTGGTTCATATTCACCAATATAAGATTTAGTAGAAACATAAGCTTCAATACTTTCAGGATCACTTACAGTAATAACGTTCTCGTATGGTTTTAGATAATTGCCACTTACTGTAAAGCTTGTTTCACTGTTTTCGTGTCTTAGACAATCATCGATATAATCTTCCATTGAATCTAATTTTTCAAAGACGAACAATGGTTTTAAATCATAATCTTTTAAGTTAGCGAACAATAATTCTAATTCTTCATCAGTATATTCTTTCTTTTCCTTTAAAGATTCATATAATTCAAAATATGATTCATCTAAATAATCACACATTGTATATAGTCTTAGATACTTCTTATTAAATGAATCCTTAGAAACTTCGCTATTTAGATAATCACTATAATATTCATTCTTTAAGATATCTTTACGTAGACCTTTTTTATAAATAGCACTGATAGCAGTATTGTCATAGCCTAGTGCTTCTAGTTTGTTGGTATTGATGAAATGAGGAATCTTGTAGATAGATAGCCCAATCAATAACACAACACATACCAGGGCAATGAAACGTCCGTTTAATCTTCTTTTCTTTTTTTTCACCGTCATTGTTTAACCTCCTTAAAGGGAACTCTATCGGTATCGCACACAAAAGTCATCTTTTCTTTCGTTACAGGATGAGTGATCGTTAATCTATATGAGTGTAGGGCAATTTGTTGTCCTACTTTAGCATCCTTGTTGTAACGTTGATCTCCCCACAAAGGGTGATTACGGCTTGAGAACTGTACTCTTATTTGATGAGATCTACCAGTATGTAAGTTAATTCTTACAAGGGCTAGATTATCTTTTCTTTTTAGAACTTCATAATCTAATTTGGCGTCTTTACCTCCTTTATCAACCTTAACCATATTGGTCTTCTCGTCTTTTAAGAGCTTATCTTCAAAAATGCCTTTATCATCTAGACCATTATCATAGACTACTGCTAGATATTCTTTTTTAAACTTATGTGCTTGAATATCGCTAGATAATCTTGATGCAGCTTTACTAGTTTTCGCAAAGATACAAACACCACTTACCGGTCTATCTAGTCTATGTAACAGGGCACAATAGACATTGCCTGGTTTATTGTATTTTTCTTTTAGATAATCTTTGCACATTGTAAGTAGATCTAAATCATTAGAACTATCTAGCTGCATTGGTACATTTATTGGCTTATCTACTACCAACAAATGATTGTCTTCATAGATTACCTTTAATTTCATTTGGTCCACCTTGTTGTAAAGCCACATGGTAAATAGAAGTCGATGTCTTTCATCTTGACACCTATTTCTTCCCCATGCGGATTCGAGCCTAGGTTCGAGCCCAGGTTCGAGCCCGGCAAGTAACACCTAAGTACATTTTCAATGGTTGTACAAGAATAGCCTGTTGTATAAGTATTAATGATAAGGAATAGTGGGTCATCACTTAATAATTTGGCTGCTTCTTCGATTAATGGTCCAATTTGTTCTTCAAACTTGAAGATTTCATTGTTTGGACCTCTACCATAAGAAGGTGGGTCCATGATAATACCATCATATTTTCTTCCTCTTCTAACTTCTCTTTTCATGAACTTTAGACAATCTTCAACGATATATCTAATGCATGTATTTTGTAAGTTAGATAGGTCTCTGTTTTCCTTGGCCCATTCAACCATGCCCTTAGAAGCATCGACATGGACTACTTCACTAATGCCTGCACTTGCTGCAACAGTTGTTGCTGCACCAGAGTAGGCAAATAAATTCAATACCTTAGCATCAGGTCTATCTTTTAATTTATCGTAGATAAAGTCCCAATTGGCAGCTTGTTCTGGGAAGATTCCAGTGTGCTTAAAATTGGTTGGCGATACTTTAAAAGTTAGATCTTTATAATGAATATGCCATTTTTCAGGTAGTTTCTTCTTAAATTCCCAATAACCACCACCAGTCTTAGAACGGTGGTAGATAGCATCAGCTTTGTCCCAAAGCTCAGGTTTTTGTTTCTTCCAGATAGCCATTGGATCTGGTCTTCTTAAAATGTAGGGACCCCAAATTTCTAGTTTTTCACTGTCACCTGCATCTAAAAGATAATAATCTTTAATATTTTCACTGTATAACATAAGACAATTTTATAACATCGAGCTAATAATTAAAACTGTTGTATAATAATGGTCATGATTAAAAAATGTATTAATGAAGACGCAAGAAAATTATTAGATTACTTATATCTAGATAAGGTAATGAATTTGTTCGCCATTGGCGATATTTTAAACTTTGGGGTTGATAGTGAAACCATGGATGTTTGG
>CAKUQM010000030.1 GCA_934675465.1 uncultured Erysipelotrichaceae bacterium
GCCATACCAACAGCACAACTTACACCCTGTCCTAAAGAACCAGTAGACATATCTACTGCATCTAAGAAAGAAGTACTAGGATGACCCTGTAACTTAGAACCAAGTTTTCTAAAAGTTAATAAGTCTTCATCGATTAATTCCTTCTCTTTTAAAGCTGCATATAATGCAGGTGAACAGTGTCCCTTAGACAAGACAAAACGATCTCTATCTTTTGAAGAAACATTATCCTTATTAATATCCATCTCTTCAAAATATAAGTAAGTAATAATATCCGCACAACCCAAAGAACCTCCTGGGTGACCACTTTGTGCAGCATATACCATGTCAACGATATTCTTTCTAATATTATTGGCATGCCTTTGTAATTGAATGTTATCCATTTTCATCCTCCAAAAACATTGTAACATATGAGCCAATTTTTACTAATCCATTATCAAGACTTTTTCACATATTAAGGATAATAAAGCACTTTAAGTAATTTTTGATACCATATGTGCAAATATAAGCACAACAAATTAAAAAGACGATTATGATATTTAATTCTATGACCGTCTTATTTAAATTTCATCATATTTAGTTTTTGATTTTTTCAACAATATGTTTACTAGTTAAACCATATTTATCTAGTACATCACTTGCTTTTCCGCTTTGACCAAAGACATCATTTACACCAATTGGATATAAAGGCGTAGAAATATCAGTTTGCGCTTTTACTTCTGAAATAGCAGAGAAGAGACCACCGATGATATTATGTTCTTCTAGTGCATAAGCTTTCTTATGTGAACTAAGCATAGATAAAATGCCTTCTTTATCAATTGGTTTAATAGAACATACATTAACTACAGTTGCATCTACTTCTTCTGCTGCCTTTAATGCCTCTATAACCATTAAACCAGTAGCGAACAAGACAATATCCTTACCAGTTCTCACTACATCGGCCTTATTGAAGTCAAAGACTGTATTCTCGTTATATACATCATCAACTTTGCCTCTACCCATTCTGATGTAACATGGTCCTTTTTCTTTTAATACATAATCAAGTAGGGCTTTTGTTTCGTATTGGTCGCATGGAACATATGCTTTCATGTTTGGCAGTGCACGCATGATGGCAATATCTTCAATAGCCTGATGACTTGCACCATCTTCACCTACACATAAGCCAGCATGAGTTGCACAAACTTTTACATTTAAATTTGGATAACAAATAGAATTTCTAATGATTTCAAATGCTCTTCCTGCTAAGAAAATTGCGAATGATGAAGCGAAGGCTATTTTACCGCTTTTCGCAAGACCTGCAGCCATACCCATCATATTACACTCTGCAATACCAGCATTGAAGTGTCTTTCAGGGCATGCATCTTTCGCAAGATTTGTTTTTGTAGACTTAGTTAAATCCGCATCAAGAACAACGATATCTTTGTTTTCTTTAATTAATTCAGCTAATTTCTCACCATATGCGTTTCTAGTTTCTTGTGCCATTGTTTAACTCCTTCATTGCTAGTTCATATTCTTCTTTATTAGGTGCCTTACCATGCCAACCAGCATTATTCTCCATATAAGAAACGCCCTTACCTTTTACAGTATGAGCTACGATAACAGTTGGCTTACCCACTACTTTTTCCTTGAAACCATTTCTAATAGAATCAAAGTCATTACCATCAATCTCTACAGTATGAGCACCAAAAGCTAAAGCCTTTTCTTTTAAAGGAAGTGGACCAATAACATCTTGTACATTACCATCAATTTGTAAACCATTATTATCGAATATAACTACAAGATTATCTAACTTATAATGACACGCAGCCATTAAAGCTTCCCACACAATACCCTCTTCAGCCTCACCATCACCAACAAGACAATAGATTGTATGATTATTGTTATCTAGCTTATTAGCTAAAGCCATACCAACAGCACAACTTACACCCTGTCCTAAAGAACCAGTAGACATATCTACTGCATCTAAGAAAGAAGTACTAGGATGACCCTGTAACTTAGAACCAAGTTTTCTAAAAGTTAATAAGTCTTCATCGATTAATTCCTTCTCTTTTAAAGCTGCATATAATGCAGGTGAACAGTGTCCCTTAGACAAGACAAAACGATCTCTATCTTTTGAAGAAACATTATCCTTATTAATATCCATCTCTTCAAAATATAAGTAAGTAATAATATCTGCACAGCCCAAAGAACCTCCTGGGTGACCACTTTGTGCAGCATATACCATGTCAATGATATTCTTTCTAATATTATTGGCATGAAACTGTAATTCTTTGTTTTCCATAATCTTCCTCCAAAAAACCTTGTATAACCATTACTTTACTTATTTGTTATTTTTGATATTTTAAAATTAATGCATACATAAATAAGCGTTAAAATCGCTATTTATGTATGCAATTCTTTTTATTCTTTTTTATTTCCTTATTAGTTCTATTTCTGAAAAATCATTTACTTCACAATCAGCTAGAGATGTATCTTGTTTAATCACAGAACCCTTAAAACCTATTGTATATAACCCAGCAGACTTGGAAGCCTTGATACCGTTGATTGAATCTTCGATAACCACTAATTCATCTTTGTCTATACCCATCTTATAAATAGCCTCTAAATAGATATCCGGACTAGGTTTTCCACACTTAAAGTCGTCTCCAGACAATATATATGAAAATCTTTTATCGAGTTTTAAATTCTTTATTACGCTTTCCAAGTAATCTCTGCTAGAAGAAGATGCTACCATTTTTTTAATGCCCATTTTCTCTAGTTTATCTAGAAATTCCACAAGACCATTCATGGGTTTTATATCGTTTAAATTGAACCCTTTATTAAAGTAATCTCTTAGATTCTGCTTAACTGTATCGTGATCATCATTAATCTCGAATATCTTTATTACATCATCAGTTATCTTATCCATATTTTGTCCAACTAGGAAAGACACTTCCTCAAGAGTCACGGTAATACCTAAGTCATTAAGGTATTTAATTACACTGTTGCAGAAAATAACTTCACTATCCAAGATTACTCCGTCACAATCAAATATTACTCCCTTAATCGTTGCTTCTAGCATTTTTCATCAATAATTTAACTCTCTCAGGATCAACGCTCTTATAAAAATCACCATCATATTTAATGCCGGTACCAACAATACAACCATCAGCATACTTAAGTATTTCTTTTATAGTTTCTGGCTTTACGCCATTAGAAGCAAGAACTGGAGTGTTAGTAACTTCTTTAACAGCCTTCACCTGATCAACATCAATAGAAGAACCAGGGGTTGTACTATAAATAAGCAATCCATCAGGATTAACATTAAATGTTAAAGTCTTTGTAACCTCTTTAAGCGATCTTTCTGCAAGTTGTTTAGTGCCTTCTTGCAAAACTGCAGTTAATACTTTAACATTAGCACAACCAACATAAGATCTATATCTTTCAATCTCGCCTGGATCATAATCATTAATTCCATAAACACCAGCATTAGCGCCATGATAATGAGTTCTGACAAAATCAGCTCCAGTAGCAGCGGCAATATCGAAAGTTGCCTTAGGACTAGAAGCACAAGTAATCCCAAAAGGAAGCTTTATTTCGCTTTTTAATTCGCCAACTACTTCAGCAAAAGTAGCTATCACTGTACCATTTACTTTTCTAGTATAAGGAATACTAAATTCATTACAAAACAAGATTCCATCAACCCCACCTTCTTGCAAAGCAATTAGGTCTTTTCTAGCTAAATCAACTATTTTTTTTACTCCACCATCTTGATCATACTTAGGATCGGTAGGCATGGCTTGTAAATGAACCATGCCTATTACAGGCTTTTCAGCATTAAACATTTCTTTCATCCACATAATGTCTGTAGCCTCTTATAATATTCCGATTAATGAACCAAGTAAACCTACAACGAAAATTCCAACGATAATCTTATTAACTGAAACTTTCTTTTTCAATAGATTGAACACAATTAGAACTGTAGCAACACCTAGCAAATTTGGAGCAATAGAAGATAATACATCATTAAGAACAACTGTTGACTTGCTCATATTTAACACTAAAGGTGTTGTTATATTAACATTTGAAACAATCATACTACCAGCAATAGTCATACCCAATACCGATAAACATTCTGTTAGCTTTTGAAGAATGGTCTTATCCATTATTTTACTTAGAACATTTCTACCTAATGTGTATCCTTGAGTAAATGTAAAGTGACCAATACCTAGAATATAAGCAGTATATATAATCATATACAATATTGGAGCAAATGAATTACCAGTCAACGCCATATTAACAACAATAGAAAGTAGAACAACATTGACTAGGCTTTGAGTAACCGTATCACCTAGACCAGCCAATGGCCCCATAAGACCTACTTTAATACCATTGATAGCCTCATCAGAAATCTCTTTACCATTAGCTCTTTCTTCTTCTAATGAACATACTAAACCAGGAATAAAAGCACCCCAGTTGTTCTCTGTATTAAAGAACAACATATGTCTATTTAAAGCAGCAATACGATCTTCTTTTTTGTCATACAACTTTTCAATAGCTGGAGCTATAGCCCAACAGAAGCCTAAAGACATCAATCTTTCATAGCTATTACAAGCTTCTGTACCAGACTCCCAACGTAAGAATACTCTTCTCAAATCTTTCTTAGTTAATTTCTTTTCAGACATTAGGCTTCACCACCCTTTCTATTTAGTGAATTATAGTAAACCAAAGTACAAGCAATACCAATTAATGCAACGCCTAAAGTTGGTAAACCCAAGTATCCAGATAGTACATAACCAACAATTAAGAATGCAATTAGTTTCTTATTATAAACAGCTTTCAACATCATACCGATACCTAAAGCCGGTAACAACTTGCCAATTGCAGTAATGGCATTAGTGACTTGAATTGGTAAAGATTGCATAATACCTGCTAGATAGTTCGCACCAAGCATAATACCAATAACAGCTGGAATACCATATATTACGCAATATAGTAAGAATGGTAATAATAAGTCGTAAACCCAAAGTAACTTAGTTTCACCAGTTTGAACGTATTTATCAGCCATATGAACGAAAGTTGCATTAACAGTCATTCTAATATTATCTGAAATAACACCTAATGCACCTACTGTAACACATACTGTAGCAGATTCAACTGGATCAAGGCCAGAAACAATACAAATTGCTGGACCAATTACACCTGCCCAAATATAGCTATAAGAAGATACACCACCTACTACCAATGCACCCATGTATACTAGTTGTAATTGCGCGCCAATCGCAACACCTAATTCATAGTTTCCTAAAATTGCACCAATAATACTACTACAAGCTAACGGTGAACAATAAATTACCCATGTTGATAATTCGTGTGTTCTAATGAAAGCTGCAAACAAACCAATTATAATCGCTTGAAATAACAACATTTTATATCCTCCTTTTTATTCAAAGATTATTTCCTTATCATCAGGAGTAACTCTAAAATATACTTTTACTCCCATATTTTTAATCTCTCTTAAAGTCTCTACTTCTTCAGGACTAGCAGATATCTGTTTATACAGCTTTGTCCTATTAGGTCTTGCACACATACCTCCAAGATCAAGTTCTTTAAAAGAAATTTCACTCTCAAACACTTTTTTCATCACATAAGGATACTTAGCTAAAATAAACGTATTAACATTATCTTGATCAAATTTTGTTACCACATCCGCAATTTTATCTTCTGTAATAATCACCAACTCAACATTAGATGGAGCAACCATTTTCATCACATCAGATAAGAAGATATCTTTCGCAGTATCATCATCTATAACCAATATCCTCTCAATTCCTAAAACTTTTGACCACGCTGCTACAACCTGTCCATGAATCAATCTATCATCGATTCTTATCATCTTTATAGACATTTTTTATTCCCTCCATGCATTTCGTTTGTCTTTTTTCTAAAATCAATAATGCCTCCTACTCCAGCATCTACCAACAAATCTTTTGCTTCCTGTAAAGAACATTTATCAGCTATGGTTGCTACTTCCAATAACATCGGAAGATTAAGCCCAGTATAGATTTCAACATTCTCAGAAAACTTCATCTCAGCAAACACTTGTGTTGCTAAGACAAAAGGACTACCGCCAAACAAATCCACTAAAACTAAAGTCTCTTCATTTCTTTTTAAGATATCGGTTAATTTCTTTTTGTATTCAACAAGATCTTGCCCGGCTGGATACTCAAGGTACTCGATATTAGATACATCTCCTATTATCATTTTTGCAGTATTGTAGAATTCTTTAGCTAGTGAACCATGACTCAATAATAAGATTTTAATAATAGTTTCCTCCTTTCCTAATTACTTACACTGAATTTATATATCATTGAGTAACTTGATGTAAAATATACTAATTTTTTTACACACTATTTGTGTGTATATTTTTTTGAAATATACTTACAATCGCGTTAAAACGCATATATTTGATAATTGTCATATGAAAGCACATTATTGTGTATCATTTATTTAAAACAGATTTTACACACATTTAGATTTTTTAGTGCTAAAATTGTGCTAAAATCAGAACATAGAAAGAACAATACACTAATTTATGATTAAAAATAGCGAAATAATTTATAATTACATCTGCAAAAGAACTTTAAACTTAATTAAATCTAAAAAAATCGACGGAAATGGTGTCGATGCTACAGATATAGCGTTAGCTCTTAAACTAGAAAGATCAAACGTATCTAGGGAATTAAATGCTTTATGGAAGAAAGGCTACATAATTAAAATTGGAGGTAGACCGGTTTTGTTTTTGGATCACAAAGCATTGAGTGATGCTTTCCCACATGCTTCCTTGCCTTCTTTTATTCCAAAAAACACATCTCTTATCAATTATCTAAATGAAAAAGATGATGTCCAACATGAAAAACATAAAAATTATGATTATGACCTAGACAACATAATTGGTTCTAATGGGTCTTTAACGGCAGAGATAGAAAAAGCAAAAGCTGCTGTATCATATCCACCATATGGTTTGTGTACAATTGTAAGTGGCAATCCAGGTACAGGGAAATCTACTTTCACTAAGGGGATGATTAACTTTGCTTTAAGCAACAATATTCGCTCAAACCATGTTCCAACAACTTTTGTTTCATGTCGTAACTATAATGATGCTATTTCCTTCGAAAAATATTTTTTTGGTTATGTAGAAAATGGAGAGAAAAAACGCGGCCTTATTTCAAAAAGTAATGATGGTTTCATCGTTCTTGAAAACATTGAGTATCTTTATCCATCTACTCTAAACTTACTTATGTCAACAATATCTACAGGATACTATAACAACATTAATTCTTTGGAAGAATTAAAGCTCAAGGCTATGATAATCTTAACAACCGATTTGCCTTTAGAAAATGAAAAAATCAAAAATTTATCATCTTATATTCCTGTTAAAATCACATTAAGAGATATTGATTCAAGAGGAAGCTACGAAAAAATAGAATTAATTTTGGATTTATTTTCAAAAGAAGTCAAATCTATCAAACGCAACGTCAAAGTTTCAAAAGATGTTATTTATTGGTTATCAACAAATCACTATAATTTGAATACAACTCAACTTAAGAATGACATTAAAAACACACTATCTAACGCTCATTTTGATTCTATTAATGCTGGTTCACCTATAGTAAATGTATCTCTAAATCACATACCAACAAACTTGCTAGCATTAAACAGAAGCCGCTTAGATAAACAAGCGATTAGTTCTAATGTATTAAACATAATCGACTCTAACTTCTTCTATTTTGATAGTGAAGGTAATTCAGATGAGTATACAAAATATCGCAACTACCCTAGTTTAAGTGCTTCACACCTCATGTCACAATTCGTTGATGAATTCAATGTTAACTTAGATACTTTAACTGACATGGATAACTATGTAAGTGAGAATATAAATTGTTTAGCTAGTCTTGACGATGTTCAACTTAAGGGTTTAAGAAAAAATATAAATCCATATGTTTTACAAGTGGTTAAAACTTATCTTTTAAATGACAAAAAATATTCCGATCTTTATAAGCATCAAGAATTGTTGTATGGTATTTTACTTCATATTACAAATTCAATAGATAGATATCAAAACAATTCTCCTAAAAACCCTGCAGTCAATGTTTCATCTGCTAGTGCTAAACTATATCCAATTGAGTATTCATTAGCAAACGATATTATGACAAGCATATCAGAACGTTTTAATATTTGTTTTGACTCACGTGAAATTGATTTTTTATGTAATTATTTAGTAATCACTAACAACTGGGTAAATAAATCAAAAATAGCAGTTCTTGTTATTGCCCACGGTGAAAATATTGCTTCAGATATGATTAATTTTATAAAAGACACAATCGATGGAGAATACTTTGTTGATTCTATCGATTTTAGAAAAGATATTCAACTAAATGATTTAATGGAAATCGCCTGTGTAAAAGCAATCAATATTAACCAAGGACTTGGTGTTCTTATCGTCACCGATAAAGAACCTTTGCTAACGGTAGGAGATTATATAATGCGAAAAACAGGAATTCTTACAAAAACTATTAATCCATTGTCTCTAACGCTTTTAATTGACATTATTAAAAAAGTTAAGTCACCTGGAATTGATTTATCTTCGTTCAACAATAAAAATTCCGCCGTTTCTATATCTCCATTATTAGATGATGAGAGGAATAAATTTATTGAGAACATAACTGATAGAGTTATAGCAAAAACATTAGTGTTTTTAGATGCAAAAAAAGCGGTAAAAATTTTGAGTTCATGCCTTAACACCGAACTTGAAAAATTAGATGTAACTTACAGTGATGAAATAGCAGCTAAATACTTATGCCACACTGCAAACATGCTTGAAAGAGTGATAAAAAATGAGCCATGGGAAAATCAAAACTTAAATAAATTCATTCGCTCATATCCAAAACTAATGGAAATTACTGAACATTCATTGGAAACAGCTTCTAATTCTTTTGGCATTAAAATACCCAAAAATGAGTTAGTTTTTATAGCTGAAATATTTTTGCCATACATTAACGAACAATATTAAAAGAATCAAAAAGTTTAAATATTCAGCTGAAGTGGGATCTACTACTCCTGTCTTATAAAATAATTTTATCTTTATCACGACTCAATACTAATCTATATTTATAAATCGTATTTTTTAAATAATACCACTAGGTGCAATCTAACACATCAAAAAGTACCGCACAGGTGCAAATCAGTATCCAAAAAAGTACCCAAAAGGTGCAATTCATAATACTAAAAAATGCCCTACAGGTGCAAACCATGATAAAATAAGCCTGTACAGGAGGACTATATGGATAGACTTGCTTTGAACGATCTAATTGAATGGAACAATAATAAATTCAGAAAACCATTAATTGTATGGGGAGCTAGACAGGTAGGTAAAACATACTTAATACTAGAATTATTTGCCAAACAGTATTACCCAGACAATTATTTATACATCGATTTTAAATACGAAGATGAAATCAGAGACTTTTGTTTTGAAACAGCTAATGCTCAAAAGATTATTGAATTCATATCTCTACAAAAAGATATAGATATAAACGAAAATACTCTTTTAATCTTTGATGAAGTTCAAGAATGTCCAAATATTATTTCTGCCCTTAAATACTTCTGTCAAAACTATAGAGAAATACCAGTTATAGCTACCGGTTCTATGGTACGTGTAAAACTTCAAAGAGAAGTTTCTAATAAACAATTCTTATTCCCAGTAGGCAAGATAGATCAAATTAATATCTTCCCTATGTCGTTTGATGAATTTCTTTTAAACGCCAACCATAATCTATATAAAGCGGTATTAGATGCTTATAACAGTAAAAAACCATTGAGTAATCAGATACATGAAATGGCTCTAGACTATGTATATAAATATTTATTAGTAGGAGGAATGCCAGAAGTTGTTGATGTTTATTTAAATGGTGGTAGTCTTTTAGATTCTCAAAGAATACTTAAAACCTTATATGATAACTATCTATCAGATATGGAACTATACCAAGCAAGCAGAGAATCAATTGTTCGTTCTAGGTTGTTATTTGAAAATATCTATAAAGAATTAAATAAAGAAGCTAAAAACTTCTCACCTGGACTTCTAAAAGAAAACAGTAAGACTCGTGACTACTATACCGCAATTAATTGGTTATCAATGGCACATATAATAAACCAATCATTCCAGTTAAAGGAACATATATCCATGCCACTTATTCAAGAAAACGAATCTTACTTTAGATTATATTTAAATGATATAGGCATGTTCTCTTATCAAAGCGATATCAACGCTGCATCTTTCTTATCTAATGATAGAGAAAATGTTCTATCAGGTATTTTCTATGAAAACTTTGTCGCAAATGAATTAAAAGTTAAAGGACTCAGTCTATTCTATTGGAAAGGTAAAGACTCAGCTGAGCTCGAATTCATTGTAGAATCAAACAACAAACTATATCCTATTGATGTTAAAAAGAATAAAGGTTCGCTTAATTCCCTTAAGAAATTCTCTGCCCACAATAAATTTGAATTTGCGATAAAAGTATCAAGAAACAATTATGGCTACAACGAAACTCAAAAGCTATTAACAGTTCCATTTTACTTTGTACCATTTATGGCAAACGACCTTGCGAAAGGAACAATGACAATCTAGGTTTATAATTATGAGTATGATTAAATTAGTTATTTTTGATGTAGATGGAACATTAGTAGACTCTGAAACTGTATATGTTAAAGCTGCTCTAAAAAATCTAGAAGTAAACCACTACAATATTCCTATGTCAGCCATCATGGGCATCATAGGCCAAAATAGAATTGCAGGACAAAAACTTATCGAAAGCACTCAAGATGATTCTTTTAACTATGATAAATACTTACAAGATTTTAGAAAAATAAGAGATGAACTTCTAGAAAAAGAACCATACAAACTTAAAAAAGGAGCTCTTAATATCCTTAACTATTGTAAGGAACATAATATTAAAATGGCCATTGCCACATCAACATATAGGGAGAAACAAGTAAAAGTGCTTACTAATTTAGGTATCATAGACTACTTCGACTACATGGTATTTGGTGATGAAATCAAAAATTCTAAACCAGCACCAGATATCTACCTAAAAGTATATGAACACTATAATCTTGATAAAGATGAAATGATTATCTATGAAGACTCTAATAATGGTATCTTATCAGGCTATAATGCAGGAATTAGAGTAGTATATATTAAAGATATAGTAGATGTTAAAGAAGAAACATTAGCTCTATGTTATAAACAAGTAAAAGACTTAGATGAAGGAATAGAATTATTAAGATGAACACAAAACCATTGGCATATCGCCTTAGACCTGAAACATTAGATGATATTATTGGTCAACAACATTTAGTAGGTGAAAAAGGAATTATCAGAAAGTGCCTTGAAAAAGGAAATATCTTTTCATCTATCTTCTTTGGACCTCCAGGCATTGGTAAGACTACCCTTGCTGAAGTGATTGCTAAAGAATTACACAAACCATGTAGAAGATTTAATGCGGTAACAGGTAATAAAAAAGACTTAGATGCTATCTTTGTAGAAGCTGATTTAAGTGGTCAATTAATCTTAATATGCGATGAGGTTCATCGTCTAAATAAAGATAAACAAGACTTATTACTGCCACATGTTGAGAAAGGAAATATTATCCTAATCGGTTGTACTACAGCCAACCCCTATCATTCTATTAATCCAGCTATTAGAAGTAGATGTCATCTATTTGAACTTAAAGCCTTATCTAAAGACGATGTTAAACAAGCTTTATTAAAAGCCATTTCTAATAAAGATGGATTAAATGATTCGTGTACTATTTCTGATGATGCGCTAAGCTTGATTGCTGAAGTAGCCAATGGTGATATTAGATTTGCCCTTAATGTCTTAGAATTATCTTCTTTTATTTGTCAAAATAACAAGATAGAAGTAGAAGATGTTAAGGAACAATGTAAGGTAGCTAATCAAAGAACCTTTGCCTCAGAAGATGGCCATTATGATTTATTATCAGCCCTACAAAAATCAATAAGAGGATCTGATGTCAATGGTGCATTATACTACTTAGCACTACTTGCTCAATCAAACGATGAAGCATCTATCTCAAGAAGACTTGTTGTCATTGCCTATGAAGACATCGGCTTGGCTAACCCCCAACTTGTAGCTAGAACATTGGATGCTTGTAAGGCAGCTGAAGCAGTAGGCTTTCCTGAAGCTATCATCCCTTATGGCATTCAAATAATTGATCTATGTCTATCTCCTAAGTCTAGAACTGGTGTTGATGCGGTACATAGAGCACAAGCTTTAGTTAATTCAAAAGCCTATGATATGCCAAAGTATCTAAGACTAACTCCAGTTGGACTTACTGATGATGAAAAGTATTCATATGATCGTTATGATTGTTTCCATAGAATTCAATATTTACCTGATGAAATTAAAAACGTTGAATTCATTAATGACTTCAACGTTAATAGATATGAACAACAATTAAAACAAGTATATGAAGAACTTAAGAAAACTAAACGAACTAACAATCTTAAGCAACTATACAAATAATCTATTTTGGCAAATCATTTTTGAAATCTGGATATTCTTGTTCAACATACTTTTCATATGCCTTGTATGCATCGTCTAATGTAGCATATTCTGTTTTACCATTAGTATACTTAGCATAGCCACCTTTATTATTTATGTAATCAGCTATCGCAACATAGTCGCCAACATACTTATTATTTCTCTTTGCCGTAGTTGAATCAGATATACAATATGTTCCATTTGGTTTGGCAATAATCACAGGTATTTGTTTACCTACACCAACTTCATTTGTATCAACACATGTCCAAAAAACATATGAATAAGGAGTACTACTGTTTAACGAACTCTTTGGATCTGCTAGAAACGCCCATGTTCCATAATCCAACAAACTATTTTCACCCTTATATTTTTCGATTTCTTTTTTCATAGGAGTAGAACCGCTATTAGAATCAACTTCTAACATATACTGGTTACTATACGTTGTTAAAAAACCAGTCTTATCAAGAATAGCCCTTAAATCCTCACCATAATTTATATTAGGACCACTAGTAGTCTTTTCACCACTCCAGTTAAAGATAACACCAACACCATCTTGATAAGAAACGACACAAGTACCATTCTTGCCAGGAACACCCTTCCAATTAGCTGTATCACCATCACCCTTAGAATGACTTATATCATCGAAAGTAATAGTGTCATGATATTGCCAATCATATACAGTTTGACTTAATTTAACTTCCACCGTTTTAGTGGTATCACCATTTAAACTAGCAACATATACTTCAGTATAAGCCGCTCTAACCAAAGAGATATCATTGTCCTCACGACTCTTTTCTATTTGATTAGCATAGACGGGCAAGGCAAAACCAACAAGAATACCTATAATCATCACAACTGTTAATAACTCACCTAAGGTAAAGCCCTTAATATCTCTTCTAAAACGCATGAAAGTATTATATACAATTAACTGTATTATTAAACAAAAAAAATTACATGTTTAAACAAATTATCACCAAATACTATCAAAAAAGTTTTTAGAGCTTTTTAATCTATATCGTAATGTGCATTAATATATTCCTCAAATAATGGCAAAGTAAAATATAAATATCCCCTTGTACCGCCATCTACAATTCCTTTTTTAATAAGTCTTTGTCGATACGGATTGAACTCGTTAGTACTCATATTTAAAAGATCTCTTATATCTTTAATTCTTTTACTATCTGTATCCACAATTGCCTTTGTGACCAAGCGATCCTTTATAGAAAGTTCAGACCACAACTTATCATAAACAAATTCACTTAGATACTGTTCATATTCACTTAATATTGAATTATAATCCCCACCAGCATTCCACGTTAGATATCCAAGGACTTGAAACGCAAAAGGATATCCTTTTGTAAGCTTTGCCATTTCTAAAGCTTCAGAATTTGCAAATTTAAATATGCTTTGATATTTAGCTGCAATCGCCGAAATATTTAATGGTTGTAATTGAATTTTTGGCGCACGATACAAGAAAGTCAAATTCTTTTCATTCTGCAATTCATCTATATTTTCATATAGTCCAGTACCAAGCAAAAATACAGGTAATTCTTGTCTTACAAATATTTGAAAAGAACCCGCAAAAACCTTCATATATTCATTATTAGACATCTCATCAATGCAGAATAATACGCGCTTTCCTTCCTTTTGGATTTTTTTAAGAATTGTTACAATGGCAGTTTCTGAATCAGTAATCTGGGTTGCCCCATCAATAGATACACCAAAACCAAAAAAAGATAAATCGATTTTAGAAGATTTAATCAACTTAGAAACAAGATGATTACTATACAATTTAGAAAGAATTGCCTGTAATAAATCAGTCGCTGGATTTAACTCCAAAACAATCCAGTCTGGGCGCTTACCTAACTCCTGACAAATATTCGACATCATTACGGTTTTACCAGAACCTCTAACTCCTGTAATGATAAACATCTGTTGATTGATAGTCTCTGAGGTGAACGCATCAAGAATCTCATTATTTTGTACAGGTCTTTCTACAGATTCCAACGGGTTTTTCCCAAAAGTTAATGTAAATGGATTTGCCATCATCTTTTCTCCTTATCTTTTTACTGTTCTTTACTCTTTTTAAATACTTTTACTGTTCTTTACTGTTACGCTTTTATTTTACTATTCTTTACTGTTTTATACAATTAGGCAAACATTATCTTTTATAGAACAAAGAGTTATTCGTGCTTGTGTACATATAGCCGGATTTACTTGTGAAAAAACATATGTAGGAATAGAAGCAGCAAAACCATCACCTAATTCACCACTTGAGAATGCTGCATCATTAACATCTTTTAATAAAATCAACTCTCCCTGTTCAGGAGAGTTGATTTTATTTTTATTTTGTTTTTCGGATAACTTCCACTTATTACTTTATTTTAGTTCTGGCCAATAATCTTTGTTAGCCTCAATCATTTCATCAAGAATAGCTTTAGCAACATTAGCAGATGAAATAGTTCTATTTAAAGTAAATGCCTTTAGTGCTTTATCATAAGAATGTTCAATTGCCGCTTCTACTAATAATCCTTCACATGCATCCTGTTGCTCAATCAATCCTTTATAAAAACGTTGAATTTTACCAACACGAATTGGTTCAGGTCCTCTACTAGTAACATAAGCAGGTATTTCAACCATGGCATCACTTGGTAAATTAGCAATAGCACCATTATTAGGAACGATTACAAGTTGTCTACTTCTAGTATCATTTGCCAATGATTCCACAACGTCAGTTATAAACTTTCCATGAACACCAACATAGAACTGTTTTAAATCTACATTCTCACCATTTTTGATCTTTTCACAGGCATCAAAAACTCTCTTCTCACGTGTATGAATTACTTGTAATCCACGTACATTATTTATATCAGAATACTTAACGATATCATCACCTAATAGATAATATTGCCAATAAGTATTTGGAAGATAGTCATGGAATAAATTTACTATATTTTTTGCATTATTGAATGTGTGAACCCAATCTGCATCTTTAAGTAGAGCTTCGTTATAACTCTTTTCAGTTAAGTAACCATATTTTGCTACATGTTGCTTTAGTTTTTCTGTAACGTCAACACCTTTGCATCTTACCTTTGTAAACCAACCATAATGATTCAATCCAAAATAATCTACTTCCAAATCTGATAGATCAGCATCGAGTATCTCCGCCATTCTTGCTTCGATTTCCACAGGCATATCACAAATGTTTAGGATTCTTGCATTAGGTCTAAGCTGATGAGTTGCTTTTGCCACAATTGCTGCTGGATTTGAGTAATTTACTATCCAATAATTCTTTGATGCATATTTTTCGCAATAGTCAATTAATTCAACCATTGGATAAATTGTTCTCAATCCATACGCCATTCCGCCTGGCCCACATGTTTCTTGACCTACACAGCCATGCTTTAATGAAATCTGTTCGTCTTTAACTCTCATTGCAAGTTTTCCAACACGCATCTGAGCCATGACAAAATCTGCATCTTTAAAAGCTTCCTCTGGATTGGTACTTACTTTTAATATAATATTTGGATTTTGATCCTTAACAACTTCGTTGACGAGAAGTGCTACTTTATCTTGTCGTTCTTTATCAATGTCGTAAAGCCACAATTCTTTTATACTAATTCTCTTCTCTTCCAACAAGTTTTTTACGATACCAGCAGTATATGTACTGCCTCCTCCGCAAATTACAATTTTATAACTTTTCATTTAATCAACACTCCTTATTCTATATAAATTTAAATTAATCAATTTATAAATTAGCAATAGTAACTATGATTTGAAAAATATAGACAATAATGTTTACAATCGCACCTAAAATACCCATTTTTCCATATTCACTATTTTTATTTGATATTTTTGTTATTAGATATATTGTAACGCCTGCTAAAGGCCATAAGAATCCTAATATAAATGCTAAAGAAAGTAAAATCATCTCAATAGTTCTCTTGCTTTTATATAAGTTTAATATTTCTTTATAAAATTCCTTAATCTTTTTTACAATCTTTACCATTTTCTACCTCGTAATGTATGCTAGGTATTCACTACCTAGCATTACATGTTTTAGTCTTCTATTTTCAATGCAGGTTTTACTAGATCATAAATGTCATGAACATTTAAACCGATAATAACCTGAACTTCGTTTCCTTTTCTTACGATACCTTTTGATGATACTTTCTTCAATAAATCTTCTTTTACTAGATTCTGATCAACAACTTGAGTACGTAAACGTGTCATACAGCAACCCATTGTTTTAATATTGTCTTTACCGCCTAGACCTTCAATAATATTTGTAACGATCTCATTGTTTGGTAATGCTGTTGTTTCTGATGTTCCCGCTTCTTGGCCCCAATCTGCAGCACGACCTGGTGTCATAAAGTTGAATTTTTTAATCAATGCCGTAAATACAACGAATGTAATTACAACGAATACTAAACCAACTAGTATGTATAATGGAAATTTAGTAACACTCCAAGGTAAAGTTAAATTGATAGTAAATAATTCAATAAATCCATAAATATTATAAGTTTTGATTCCTAACAAGAATAATGTCATTTCACCAAGACCAGTTAATATACCTTTTGCGATCCATAACCAAGGTGATGCAAATAAAATAATGAAATCCATTGCTTCTGTGATTCCTGCTAATGAAGCAGTAATATAAACTGGAATAATCATAGCAGCAACTGCTTTTTTATTTTCAGGTCTTGCACAGTAGATCATTGCTAGAGCAGCACCTAATGTTAAGAATTCTTTAGCAAATCCAAATGAAGCAAATCTAATAGATGAATCAAGGGTAGTTAATGTTCCGTTTGCAATAAGTGGCATTTCAGCATAGAAAATATTTGCAGCACCATTAACAGTAGCTCCATCAATAACAGCTGTTCCACCAATAGCTGTAAAGTCAAATGGCATCCATAGGAAATGGTGTAATCCTGTTGGAATCAAACTACGGTTCAAGAATCCAAATAAGAATACTCCTAATCCTCCAGAACTTCTAATAAATGCAGACATGTTATTAATGAAATTAGCTACTGGTGGCCATAATACTGTTACTGCAATTGAGAATACGATTATTACTGGTATCATAATCAATAGTGCTAAACGAGGTCCGCCATAGATCTTTAATACTTCTGGAACCTTAATATCGATTGCTTTATTATAGATCCATGCTGCTAAACATCCAATAATGATTCCACCAAACACGTTGATATCAGTTACTTGTAAGCCTAAAACTATTGCTTGACCTGTTGCAAATAATCCCATACCTGCAGCTCCATCTGCGATAAGCTGTCCAGTCATTGTCAAATATGCATTATTTACATACAAGAACATAATGTAGGACATTAATCCAAATACAGCTGCGTTTGCTTTTTGCTTCTTTGCAAATCCTGCTGTTAACCCTACACACAAAACTAAAGCTAAATTGCCAATAATTGCAGAGTTAGTAGCAGCACTTAATAATGTTCCTAAATTAGTTAAAAATGGTACATTAGTAATTGAACATACTGTACTGATTGCCAATACGATGCCTACTACTGCAAGATACAATACTGGGTCAACAATTACTCTACCAAAGTTTTGGAATATAACTGCGAGTTTTTCTTTCATTGCCTATACCTCCTTTAATCAATGAAATCAAGTAAATGATTTTACTGGCTATCTTCCCCTTTTGCCAATAAATCACCAGGAAAAATTATGTTTGTCTTTTTCCTTAATTCTGTTTGAACCGAGCATACCAATCGACTTTCTTCTTTGAACAAAGAATAACTAGAATTGTCTTTTAAAGTTATCATTTTTTCAAACGCAATAAACTCATCAATCATACGATGGCTATATTTACGTTCATCAATTATTTGAGGTTTCTCTCCCTTTATGTGAATTTCAAATGACTCACAAACATTAGCAGGAGAGTTCATTATGATATAACCATTTTCGCCTTGGATAAGATTTGTACATTGAGCTCTAGAATCTTTTGAAGCTATACAACTACATACGAAGTCAGGATACTTCAAAATTGCAATTCCTGAGGTGTCGATATTCTTGCTAATATTTGGATAATACATCACATCATCAGGCTTTCCAAATATTCCTACTACAAAATGAAGATTGTAAATATTCAAGTCCATCAATGATCCACCAGCTTTTGTATAATCAAATGCAGGTAAAATTATCCCTTGCTTAAATGAATCAAATCTTGATGAGTATTGGGAATAGTTCATATTAACAATATGAATAGGTCCTAGCTTTGGTAAAAGTTCTTTAATTTTCCTGTAATTAGGAGAATACTGATTTGTTATGGCTTCAAATACATAAACATGCTTCTGATCAGCCAGATTATATAAATCATTAAATTCTATTTCATTTATAACAATAGGTTTTTCAATGATAACATTTTTACCTTGTAGTATTGCTTTCTTTGCAAACTGATAATGCAAATGATTTGGAACACCAATATAAATTATTTCGCAATCTGAACTAAGCATTTCATCATAATCCGTATAAATATTTTTAATATGATAGTCATACTGTAATTTTTCTAACGTATTATGTTCAGCTTCAGTACCACAAATTCCACTTAATTCATATTGGGAAAGTTGATCAGTTATCTTTAAGAAATCTTTTACAATCATGCCAGCCCCTAGAATTCCTAATCTCATGCTAATGCTCCTTTCATGACTTTAATTATAGTTATGATTATTATAAATGTAAGCGCTTTTATAAATTGTGTAAATAAAGTACGCCTATATGTTTTTATTTATTGACAAAACAGTACTTTTTATACTACTACATAAAATCATTGACAGTTATATAATGTTTGTAGAGGTATATATTTATGCTTTTAGAAAAATTCCAAGATCTATCTAAATTTAGCCACACTAATATTACAATTATTAATTATCTTCTTCAAAATCTTAATGACATAGATAAAATCACTATATCTGAGTTAGCAAGAGAAACATATACTTCCAATCCTACGATTATCCGTTTTTGTCATAGATTGGGTTTTAATGGTTTTAAAGATTTTAAAATACAGTTAATAAAAGAAATAAATTGCCTGTATGAAAAAATAAATATTATTAATCCAAACATTCCATTTGAATCGGCCGATACTTTGACTACAATTAGCCATAATCTTTCTGAGTTGATCCAAATCAGCATTAATAAAACATATTTATCGCTGAATATAGAAATGCTAAAAAAAGCTATAAAAATGATATTAGATGCAAAGAGGCTTTTCATTTTTGGAAAAGGAGATTCTTATATACGTGCACAATCTTTTAAAAATCGTATGATAAAGATTAATAAATATATAATTTTGGCTGACGAAAATCATGAAGGCTCTTACAATGTAAGAAACGTTTCTTCAGAAGACTGTGCATTGTTTTTAACCTATAGTGCTACTCATTACGACTACAATTCATTCATAAATATATTAAAGGTCTCACGAGTACCAACAATTGTAATTACTGCTAACCCTGATGCTTTGCTTGCAAAAAAATGTGATGTTGTAATCGCCATACCTCAAGATGAAAGTTTTGATTCTAAAATAGCTTGTTTTACTTCACAAATTGCATTTGAATATATTTTGGATATAATCTATTCTGCTATTTTTGATAGGAATTATCACTCAAATTATGATGAAAAGAAATTGAAAGAAAAATATGTTAATAAAATAATCTCAGGGGAACTCTAATACATAATATTGGAAGAGGTATTGAACATATATCATTAGAACATATATCTTCAATGTATAAATTGATGAATAAATTAAGCTCTTATGATGATTTCTATAAAATATAGACAGCTATTTTTAAAAATATAAGCACAAAAACTCCTTCACAATGATAAATTGTTACCACTATCAAAGGTGGCGATGAAAAATCGTATATTCTGGACCAGAAGTTAATGATGCTTTATCAGATTTTAAAAAATGAACGCTCAGTGTTTATTTTAGTGGTGTATCATAAGTAAGTTAATATAATACCTGTTTTTCTTAATATATTAAAAACCTGGATACAAAACTATCCAAGTTTAACATAATAATAATCTATCGCTGTTAATTTTTTTAGTTAAACGTAATGCCATTGCTGCTAATAAAAATCGAACCTTTTTGAATTGGTATCTATGAAGAGGACAACATAATGACAGTTGTGATACTTACTCATGGGTATTTCTTAGTAAACTGACAAATTACAAGAATCCCGAAAGTATAGCTGTCTATCGTTTATATAAAACTATAGACTCATACGGTCTAAGTATATTATTTATATTTGAACTATCCTCATAATTAGAAAGTAAGATCTCATAATCGCTTAAATCCATATCAAATGTGCATTCTTTCCCATAAAAGTTGCTTAA
>CAKUQM010000031.1 GCA_934675465.1 uncultured Erysipelotrichaceae bacterium
GTACAATACCAGCCCTCATAAGTTCCCTTATAGATATCACCTTGATCATATAGCTGTTTAAATACTTTTTGAACACACTCAACATGTTCAGGATCGGTTGTTCTAATGAATTTGTTGTATGAAATGTCTAAAGACTTCCATAAATCCTTGGCATTATCGATGATTGGATCAACAAACTCCTTAGGTGTGCAGCCCTTTTTCTTAGCTCTTTCTTCAATCTTTTGACCATGTTCATCTGAACCAGTTAAAAAGAAAACATCGTAGCCCTTAAGTTTCTTATAACGAGCTAGTGCATCGGCAATTACCGTTGTATAACAGTGTCCAATGTGGAAATTATCACTTGGATAATAAATTGGCGTTGTAATGTAATAAGTATTCTTTCCCACAAAAATTCCTCCAATAAAATAAAAAAGGTGACACAAGGGCGCAACATGCGCGGTACCACCTTACTTCTAACTTAAGCTTTTAACGCAAGCATACGTTTGACCCTACATATCGAACCAAATGTTTAAGACCCATCTTCATTGTTTACCAAATACCTTTTTACACCAAACAAAGGTTCTCTATAATTTATTAAACAATTACTCTGTCTATCGTAACACCACAATTATACACTAAATTGTTAAAAACATCTTAGTCACCATCAATATTAGCTCAACAAATATCGACATTATCACTATATCAAGTACAGTTGATAAATATTCATCAATAAGTTCCCTCATTTTGCATACCCTTTAAATTGGCCATTTATCTTTCTGTTAAATAAAGGTAAGTTGATTTGGTAATTTAAAGTAATCAAGAAATCTCTCCTGCTTTTTACAGACGAAAGTTCTTTACAATCAAAGGACCAATTCTTAAGCTCTTCATGATTGATCAAATCATTCAAGTTATAAGTATAATATGACGATTCAAATTTTTCGATACCAGCACTATGAATTAGCCTAGCATTCATCATTTGAGAACCAATTGAAATAATACTTGTAAAGACAAAGACTAGTATCATCGTAATAATCATCGTGGTCATATATTCAAAAATGTTTTTCATTCACTCGCTTTTTCCCTTTCATCGACAACAATTAGTTTAGCCTTAATGGCTTTTGTCTCACCATTGTAATTTAATTGATAAGTTATTTTCTTCTCACCAACTTCGCTACTATCGAATCCAATTACCGTAATATAGTCTTTAATATCCTCACCTTTTGAGTTATAAGCCTCTACCCTATCTTTATATTCCAATTTTTCATTTATTTGTACTAATAAATCTTTGCCATTAAATGATGCTATTGCTACCGGACTTATTTCACTCTCTATATAAACAGGTTTAAGTGATTCATCAACAAAGTCCATATTCATACCAATTAGGTCACTTAAAAGTGAAGATATAAAGACCGAAAACACAATAATGGAAATAAAAGTTGTAAAGATTGCTTCTGCATATTCATCAAATAAAATCCTCATGACATTAACCTCTTTAGCCAAAGAATAAAGAAATCACTTATATCTAATTTTGTCATAAAAATATCGATGACAATAATACTACAAGTAGCCGCTAAAACACTTAAGCCTAGTTCATTAAATAATCTACGCATAATCACTTCCTATAGGCATTGAACAAAACATCCACATAATCTTTAGTCCTCCAAATTGAATTGTTATCTAAGCTATCTTTAAATTCTTCTGAAATATAGCGTGAATATATTTTTAATCCCGAATCATAATTTTCTATTTCTTGGCCCTTATCTAAAATATAAAATCTTCTAGTTATTTCTGCTCTTATATTTCCTGAATTCAAGACATAAAAAGTAACATCGATATAGCCTGCATTTGATAAATCTAAACTATTAGGATTATTTACGGTATAGTTGGCATTATAGACAATCTTCTCTATCTTTATATCATCACTGATATCTCCATCTAATTCATCTCTTGCGTTACCATTAACTCTTTCAATTAATTCCCTAATAGGTAATTTTTTATCTTCTCTATCAAAGTACGTGTAGGAAATATACAAAGTTGGAGGTTTTCTCTTATATGTAGCCTTTAAAGTAATATCTCCATAAGTTCCTTTTTCAATTTTGCTTACTATATTTCCCTTACTGTCGACAAAGCCAAGAAAATCATAACCGATTTTATTCGCACCAGGAAGTATTACTTCATCAAAGACAGTATATGTATAAACAGGACTACCCACAAAAGTACCACCATCTAAATCGTAATTAATTCGATAATTCAAGGGATGACTATAGACAGTTCTTTCAACTGGAATTTCAGGTTTTTCTCCATATATACGCTTATAAGGCTTTTCAAAGCGCCAATCAGTTGGTTCACTCCACTTAGTAACATAAGAATAAAACGTAGCCGTAGTAGTAATCCAAGTTCCTACAATCATCGTTCGATTGCGACCGCCACCGGAACTATCAGACATTTTTAATTCCATATAACGACAAGAATGATTCAAAGAAGGTGCCCAGTTTTTAAGTACGTCATGTGTACCAACAGAGCCAATCTTTCTTCCATCACAATATAGCTGCATAGGTGGCGCTTGATAATTATCATCATAACCACCACGATAAGTATCTACATCTATATACGCATAAGTAACATTAGCCTTATAACCAAAGTCCCAAGTATATAAACTTTTAGCATCAACATCACTCCAAACTCTGTTAGTCCCATCAAACGCATAGTGCTTAATATCCTGTCCTATTACTTTATAGTCCTTAGTAAAAGAAGAAGGATTTTCAGTAGATAATGGTGACCATTCAATAGGCAATTTGTGCCCATATTGAATGGCCGATACTTCATTAGGACTACCTGTTGGTTTTTCACTCCACTCACTATAACCAGGCAAAATATTTTCAGCTTTAATATTAAGGGGAATAACAATTAAACATAAGATGCTTATCAACAATATTTTTAATATTCTAGCCATTATCACACACCACATCTATCACATTAATCATCTTCTTCGTAATTGTTTTATCTTGGCCTAAAAAGTTCTTATACTCATGAGAAATAATTACGCATAACAAGCCTTTATAAACATCACTATAACCACTAATTGAATAGGTTCCATCACTGTTAACCAAGATCATAAAATTATCTTTAAATAATTTTAAATATTCTTCATTGGAACCAATTTTCATCCTTGAATTGTTAGTATTATAGTAAATATCCTCAATATTCTCTTGCATAACAATTTGAGTATTAGCCATCGCCAAATGACTTGCCTTATTGAGCTCATCTAAGCGTACATTGTAGTCAAGAAGATGCATGAGTATTAGACACACACAAAGTCCAATAACCGTTAAACTCATAGCTCTGACTAGAACTTTCATATGTTAACATTACTCCCAATAGCACTCATCATATAAGCAAACATCGCAAACATTGACACCAACATTTCAATCGAAAATAGTGCAATGGGAAGATAGCCAATAGCCTCTATAGCTCCAATAGAATCCTCGTTCTTAAGACGCTCAGCCTTATCCAACATTTGTTGATTTCGATCAATTAAGTTAGAAACACGATCCTTAATTTCATCCTTACCAACATTAGATATCGCATACAAGACTTTCATACTAGACCTAGCATCCTCTAAATCAAAATCACTTAAGAATTCACCATAAGGTTTAATCGAAGTAGGGTCTTTTTTAGCCTTTTGTAAAAAATCTTTTATCTCAGTTCTTAAAGGATAAGAAGCCATATTTTGAGAATTCTCAATCGCATTCAAGACCGTTAAACTATTTAAAGTAAGAGATATTTCTCTTAACCAAATAGGAAATTCAATTGTCAAAGCTTTAGTAAGCTCTTTATATATTTTTTTATATTTAAATGATTTCTTAAAAAGAACCACTATCCCCAACATAAATGGCAAGAAAGCATATTGAATGTTAAAGTTTAAATATACATAGGCTGTAGAAACAATGCACAATATAAACAAGGTAACATCAATAACATTCAATTTCTTTTTGCCTTCTTTAAACGCAAGATATTCTTCTTTAAGCTTCTCATCCCTAGAATAATTCAAATCCTCAATCAGCCATTCACCATTAAGCTTAGTTAATACAATTGTCATCGTAATCAAAATTGATGCGATAAATACTAGTGTCGATATTTGATAAATAGGCGAATGTGTAAAACCATTAAAGTATTCATTTGAAACATAAATATAGACAAAGACACAATTCATCAACAAAGTAGTACCACATAAGATTAACAATTTAATTCTTCGATTCTTCAGCTCCTTTTGAAACGTAAACACACGTTTCAGCCAATTTTCAATATCTATATACATGTTCTCACAAACACTAGAGAATGATACTGAGTTACTTGATTCAATACTTAACATAATCTTGTGAACGGACTTGACTCTTGAATTAGGGAATTCTTTTTCAATAATCTTCAATGAATTCTCAAATATATCAGGATCATTATTAGTATTATCCAAATAGTCTATCGCCCTTTTAACAGCATCCCTCATTGCACCAGAAGTCAACGAAAATAATTCGCCAAGTGTAAAACGTATCTTTGTCTTTTGAGTAAATATCGGAATCACATTACTCAAATAATCACTTAACATCTCAAATCTTTCAATACTATACGATTGATAGAACCAGGCTTTAATCATAAAAGGGATTAAAATTAAGGTGATAAGAATCAGTACTAATATATAGGATAATTGAAGTCTTGATAAACAAGCGATGGTAAAGATCGTTGTTAAAATTAATACGACCTCAATAAGAAAATCTTTAGTCGAATAAGAATAACCATACTTATTAATCTGTGTTTTTATGTTCTTAATACTATAATTTTTAATTAAATTCATTTTTATCTCCCTTTAAAAACTTTATATAAGTTTCTAAAAAATCCCTCTCATTATTTTGATAAAACTTTCTATAAACACGCTCAGGCAACATTGTCTTTAGTGCCTGACCATCTCTTACGATATTTTTAATCACATTCTTCTTGCCATTACGATCAAAGAAACATATTTGATCAATACTACGTTTAACACCATCTGGCGAAAAAGTAGCCTTAACTTTAATGGCATAATCAAAGAAAGTATAAATATCATTCTCTAACCCTGCCCTAGCGTTATCCCCAGCCATATTCAAGATACGATCCGGGATTTCCCATACATTCTCCGCATGAATTGAAGTCAATGCCACGCAACCAGAACTAGCCCCTTCTATTATTCTTAAGATTTCCCTTCCTCTACTTTCAGAAATTATCAGCCATTTTGTGTTCAATCTTAAGGCATCTCTTATGGCTTGTTCGTTTGTATATTCATCGCTAACTTTAAGAGAATAAATATCCTTATTAGGATAGATAGTCTTTAGTTTCATCTCCAAAGTATCTTCAACTGTAACGATTGGATCATTATCAGGAATGAAATAACATAGATATTTTTCTAATTCTGTTTTGCCAGCACCAACATCTCCTGTTATTACCCCTGATAATCTGGCTCTCATAAGACAGGGTAAGAGCTTGACGATAAAATCGTTGGCATAGCCATTTTCAACCAAATCCTGTTGTAATAGTCTTGCACAACTTGGAGTCTTTCGGATAGCTAAACAAATATTATTATCACCAGATACGCTATTGTGCATGGCCTGGATTCTGAGTTCTTTCGTCTCCGCCTTTAAAGAAGGCTTAGACATATTAAAGTTTTCATTTACCGAATTCGCAACCAAATTAGTGAATATTCTAAGCCAGTCTCCATCTAACTTTAAATCGCTTTGATATCTTCCTTTTTGTAAATCAGTTATCCATAAATCTTGACCATTCCACTTTAAATCCGTAACACTATCATTGATAATATAAGGCCACAAGTCTTTAAACAAGCCTTCATTTACTTCTAAAGCCATCCTTCATATCCTCCTTTACTTAACAATTAATTTTTGGTTTTCAACTAAATACATCTTAAAGGCCTTCATAATATCTAAGATATTAGCTTGAACATCACCTTTAAGTGTGTTAGAGATTGCGATTAGCGCAATAATAACGATTGCAGATAGAATAATGAAACCGTACTCTTCAAAAAATGCTCTCATTTTTTTCTCCTTTCTATGTTTCTACACTTCGTTATTGCCGTGAAACCTAAAAATTCCTACCCCAAATTGAAAAAAGTTTAAAAAAACACTAATTTTTTAAAAATTAGTGTCTAAATCAACTTTTTTAAACATTTTTAATGAAATTTCACAAAGAAAACAGTACCATCTTCCTTATCACTTACTACTTTAATTTCACCAAGACTCAAACCAGCCAAGACATCATCCCTAAATTGTTTTTGAGCCTTCTTACCATCCATAATGATATTGTCAGCACTAGGCAATAGACATATTTCAACTTTCGTTTATTATCATCCACTTTTCTCTCAATTAATCTTCTATCTTCTAAAGTTTGAAGAGAAGTCGAAACATGAGACTTAGTAGACTTTCTAGTCCTAGTAATATCTGCAGCAGTATTAAGATCTGGATTATGATATAAAAACATCAAAATATCAAATCCCATCTGTCTTAATTGATACTTCTCACCATCAAGAACTCATAGTAATGTGTAATAGCTTTATGTTGATCCCAGGAATGCACTTTTAAGTTCCTTTGTTCTATTTAGAACAGTTTAGATTATAAAACCGCTATATACACGTCAATGCAATAATTACAATTCAGGTCTTTCGTTAATTATTGTTTCTATTATTTGCCCAATGTTGCTAGTAATGATACCCTTACAATTGTGAATATCCTGGTTTATCTTTTTTTCTTCAGAAATGGCGCACAAAACATCTTGGGCAAGATTACCGATATTAGGATTCTTTTTAGAATTAATTCCAGTAATATCGTGTAACAAATTATAAGAATAACTATATTTATTCTTAATATCCTTTGTTAAGAACTCTTTCTCATTACCTCTTATATAATTCTCATAACTGTTTTTTAAATGAAGAAGCAAAAACAACTCAAAATTAGGATTAGTAACAGCAGCTATATCTGATTTCTCAATCAATTCAATCAATTTATCGTAACCTTTAACTTTTTTCTCAAAGATATCCGCATCAAACACAACAACCATCTTATCTCTATTAATATCAAATTCATTTGTGCATATAGACTTTTGTTCAAACGCAAATTTCACTAAATTACTAGGAAAAGATATGTTCTTGTCTTCCTCTGTTTTTTCCAAAAAACAAACATCTATAAGAGGATGTATTCCTAATTCTTTTCTTAAATCAATAAGTTTTTTAAAGTAGAAACTTTCAGTATTGGCACTTTCACAAATAAAGAAATATTTTCTAAATGGTTCAATCTGTTCTTTCAAATCAGACTGCCTTTTGTTCCAATTTGTATATACATGAACTGGCATCAGCGGTCCTCCTTGTCTAAAAAATTAAATTGTTTAAACACTGGTATAGCGCCGTACCTGCCTTCTAAATAAGCTTTACTTAATTTCTTATCATATCTTTCCTTAAATCTATCTAAAGAGTATATTTTACTAGAATTAAAACTATCACGTTCCACAAACCAAATTTCATCTCTACGGAACAATTCTTGATCCATAATTGTGTCTTCATGAGTTGTAAAGATAAGTTGAACTCTATCATCACTATGCACTTCCATAAATAGCTTTAAGAAATGTTGAGTTAGTTTAGGGTGAAGACTTCTTTCTAACTCATCTACCACAAAAAGCATGTCTTCATTTTTAACTAACAACATATCCACCAAATCAAACAATCTTTTTGTACCATCTGATTCTTCATCAAAACTAAAATCAAATATAGATTTACCGTGTTTTAAAACAAGTGTTGTTATTTCTATATCACCATCATTTTTAATGCGAATATTAAAGAAGCCATCCTCTATTCTCCAAGTTAACTTTAATTCAGGAAGATTAGTTGTTTGCATCTGTTTTTTAAGCGTACTAAATATTTCAGTCAAAACCTCTTTAGGAAGCATCTTACTCATCTCCTCAATACTGATTTGTTTTGTCTTAATTTCACTTACTCCAGTATCAAATGTTCTTATTAATGAATTAATATTTCCCAAAGATTCTTCACTATAATAAGCATCAGAACTTGATATACCAATATTAGGATTAATAACAATTATATGATTAATTATCCAATCAAATGTTTCTTTAAAAAACAAAAGTTTGGAATCATCTTCATATTTTTTGCCCCTATTCATTTCTGAAAGAAATAGCATCGTATCATGACCCGCAAAATCATTAGCGTATACTAAAAATCTATTTTTCTCTGTTGCATTTAATCTTAATGTTTCGCTTAAAACAGGCGCTTTATCCTTTTCTCTGATAAACAAATTATGTGCTGAACCATCTTGCATAAGCTCATACAGCCATTCCTCAACAATTATTCTTTGACTTAGGACCACAGAAAAACCATACGCATAAAACTTATCGCCAACAGTAAATTGAAGTTCAAATACGCTTTCTCTATTTTTATTATCTAAACTATTTCGACAAAAATCGTCGCAAGAATTAACAGGCAATCCTTCAATTAAAACGCTTTTTATAAATGCGATTGCTTTAACAAGATTAGATTTGCCAGATGCGTTAGCACCATATACAACCGCATTCTTTAAAACATTTGTTTGTTTAAGCTTAACCCTATGATTCTTATTTGTTTGTATCTTACTAGAAGAAATCAAAGACAATTCTTCTTTTTGATCAAATGATTTATAATTTTCTACTGACAAACGTAATAACATACTTATATCTCCATTTCTTCCTATTTCACTTATATTATATTCCCAAATGATTCGATGATATCAATTATTATCTATATTTAACGTTTTTTTCTCTAAATAACTAGTAATATTGTTTAATTTAAACAATCTCTCTTTTTTATGTTCTATAACAATCGATATCAAATTTTCACCTCTAACTACTACAAAAATGTAGTATGGGGTGAAAATACAAAAAAAGATCCAACTAGTGAACCTTAATCTTATATATGGCCCCCCGTGTAAGAATCGAACTTACGACAGACCCTTAGGAGGGGCCCGTTATATCCATTTAACTAACGAGGGATACATCAATATATTATATATTAAAAATAATAAAAAACATTAAAAAACGAGCATTACACTCGTTTTTTAATAAATATAGGATAAATGAAAAACTTTTAACACCATTAATATACCAATACTTTGTGTAAACTATGTGAAAGTTTTTCACGTTTTGTAATTAGTTACATTAATACATTCCCATGCCACCACCAGCTGGCATAGCAGGTTCCTTTTCCTTAATAGTACCCACGGCAGCCTCAGTAGTAATTAGCAAGCCAGATACACTAGCAGCATTCAACAACGCACTTCTTGTAACCTTACATGGATCAACAATACCCTCTTCAAACATATCAACCCATTTGCCATTCTTTGCATCAAAGCCTACATTATCATTTTCAGCTAATTGCTTCTTAACAATCTCATCACCATCATATCCAGCATTCTCAGCAATTTGATACAAAGGAGCAGTTAAAGAATCAAGAACAATATTGATACCCTTTTGAACATCAACAACATCACTTCTTAATTGTTCTCTAACTTCATTTGAAACATTCGCCAAACATGCACCACCACCAATGATAATGCCTTCTTCAATAGCAGCTCTTGTTGCGTTTAAAGCATCCTCTAATCTTAACTTCTTATCCTTCATTTCAGCTTCAGTAGTAGCACCAACCTTAATTACGGCTACACCGTTACTTAACTTAGCAATTCTTTCATGAAGCTTCTTCTTATCATAATCACTAGTAGTCTTCTCTAACATTGACTCTAATTCACTAATTCTTTCCTTAAAGGCTTCCTTAGAACCAGCACCCTCAATCAAAGTAGTCGCATCCTTTTCGACAATAACTTTCTTACAAGTACCCAAATCATTCATAGTCATATCCTTAAGTTGCATACCTAAGTCCTTAGAAATAACAGTAGCACCTGTTAAAGTAGCGATATCACTTAATTGATCCTTTTGATTGTCACCAAAGCCTGGAGCCTTAGTAGCCACTACATTGAAAGTGCCTCTTAACTTATTAACAATCAAAGTAGAAATAACTTCATTTTCAATATCATCAGCGATAATCAATAAAGCCTTATTTTGTTGAACAATTTGTTCAAGAATACCTAATACATCTTGAATAGTAGAAATCTTTTGATCAGTAACTAGAATTAAAGGATTATCCATTTCAATAGACATCTTTTCTCTATCACTTACCATATAAGGAGAAATATAACCCTTATCATACTTTAAACCTTCTGTTACTTCAAGTGATGTATCAAAGCCCTTAGACTCATCTACGTTGATAACACCATTCTTTCCAACCTTTTCCATCGCATCAGAAATAATTTGACCAATCTCCTTTGAACCAGATGAAATAGAGGCAACACTCGCAATATCACTTGCTGAATTAATCTTCTTAGCCTTAGACAACAATACTTCAGCTACCTTCTTAGAAGCCATATCAATACCATCTTTTAAGAATACTGGATTAGCTCCTCTTTCAACTTGTTCTAAGCCCTTATGAACAATTGATTGAGCCAATACAGTGGCAGTTGTTGTACCATCACCTGCAGTATCATTAGTGTTATTAGCTACCTCATAGATTAACTTAGCGCCCATGTTCTCAAAAGTATCTTCAAGTTCAATCTCTTTTGCGATAGAAACACCATCATTAACAATAACCGGGGCACCATAACCCTTATCTAATACTACATTTCTACCTTTAGGACCTAATGTTACTTTAACCGCATTAGCTAAAGTATCAACACCTTTTAAAACGCTATCTCTAGCTTCTTTTCCATATCTAATTTCTTTTGCCATAAAACAACCTCCTACTTAACAATAGCCAAGATATCCTCAGCCTTAATTAAGATATAATCTTCATTTCCATCCTTAACATCAGTACCAGAGTACTTCTTATACATTACCTTATCGCCGACATTCAATGGCATCTCATATACATGATCGTTGACCTTAACTTCCTTAGCGCCACTAAGAGCTACAACTTGAGCATACTCTTCACTCTCTTCCTTTTGAGAAATAATAATACCGCTTTTAGTCTCTCTAGAAGCCTCAACTTTCTTTAATAATACGTTGTTATATAATGGTTGAATCATAAATTCTACCTCCTTTTTACATAACTTATATTAAACAAAAAATAGCACTCAGTCAATAAGACTGCTAAATATTTGGCACACCATTAGCACCATTAAAAAAGTAGTCAAACGACTACTTAAACATAAAGATTGTAAGCAATACTGAAACAATAAGTAAGCTATCAGCCACAATATTATACTTAAAGATATTTTCTATCTTATTATCGATAATAGCTTTTTTAACACTTTCCGATTTAACTAAGATATTTAAACAATTCAAGAAGATAATAATGATAATGAACACTAATTTAGATAACATATAAGCATTGTCTAAACCATGGACATTATAAATAATAAATGATTCTACACAAGAGAAGACAAAACCTGTCATAATCATCATGACAAATGGCAAGATGTTTGTTTTTGTCTTAGACAAAGAATATAGACCATATGCCAAGCAAATTAAAGCACTAATTGGTAATAATAGAATAAGCATTTAAAAAACCTCTTTTCGTATTTTGATTATATACACAAAAGAGGTTGATTTTATAAATTATTTATATTTATAGAAACCTTCGCCTGAGCTCATACCAAGTTTGCCCTCAGCAATATACTTCTCTAAGATAGCCTTCATACCCTTAAAGTTATAAGGCATCATCATCTTAGACAACATAGGCTTAAATAAACCAGGAACCTTTTGGTATTGATTTACAATATTTAGCGCAGTAGTTAAACCAACTGTATCAAATATCTTAAATGGACCTTTTGGAGCACCAGTACCCTTAGTCCAAGCTAAATCAATACTTTCGGGATCAGAAATACCATTGGCATATAAATCTAGTCCTGACAATAAGAATGGAACTAACATACTATTTAATAAATAACCACTCTTTTCTTTTAATACAGGAAGAGCCAACATTCTAATTTCATTTGCGAACTCACAAATCATATCAAAATACTTCTTATCAGTCTTATCTTGAACCATGATTTCAGCAACATTATTCTTCCAAATAGAATTCGCAAAGTGCATAGATAAGTACTTATCAGGTCTACCTGTATACTTGGCAAAAGCACTTGGAAGTAAAGTAGAAGAGTTAGTAACCACTACTGTCTTCTCATCAAGTAAAGGTGCTAATGTAGTGTAGAACTTAATCTTATCATCAGCATTCTCAGCCATTGATTCAATAACTAAATCAGCATCCTTAACAGCCTTAGCCATATCTAATTCTAACTTAACATCGATATTCTCAACCTTCTTTAAACATTCATCTAAGTCAAACTTACCTACTTCAGCTAAACCTAGACACCAATTAGCCTCACCTTTGACAGGATCAGCCATTAAATTTAGAGCATCAATATAAGTCTTCTTTAAATTATCAAGCTTGGGTTGACATCTACCAATACTACCCTCACTTCTTAACCAGATTGTTACATCAAAACCACAATATGCTGCTTGATAAGCAATCTGGCTTCCAAGTACACCACCACCTGCAACAACAATCTTCTTAAAATTAGTCATTATAAACCTCCAAATTATTCTATTATGGAAATTCTAACATAATTTAAACACTTTATATATGGTTACTTTTATCTATTTGTCCTAAAATTAACAAAGTTTATTATAAGTCTTCCCTTTTCTCTTGTTCAGCTTGTTCTCTTTCTTTATCCATAAAGTCATCAGTAAACATATCTAAGCTTTTAATTAGATTATCCCAATCTTTAGATACTGGTTCATTATTATCATTTATTGTTTTCATGCCTCTATTATAAAAAAATGAGTACCAAGCTTAATGCTTAGTACTCATAAAAGGAACAAAATTTAATAATGATAACTTGTGACTACGACGATTCTTAACCTCATCTGGCATCTCGGTAATATCGCCAGCTCTTTCAAGAGCACGCTTAGTCAATAGAGGTCCTACAAGTTCATAAATTAGAATAGCTAATAAAGTAATATTTCTAATTAAAACACCTTGTTGGCCTAGTACTGTAGCTTGAACACACATGCCTAAGGCAACACCGGCTTGGGGGAATAGACAAATGCCTAGGTTGTTATAGACTTCAGCGTCACAATGAGTTGCTCTTGAGCCAAAATAAGCACCCATGTACTTACCAAGGCATCTTGCCGCAATATAGACAATGCCAACTAGTACAGCACTGATTGATGTTAAGACACCTAGTTCTAGTTCAGCACCAGAGATGACAAAGAATAAGGCAAATAAGGGGTTAGTCCATCTATCAATCTTTTCCATAATATCTTCAGATAATGGACATAAGTTACAGAATACAGTGCCTGCCATCATACATACAAGAAGTGATGAGAAACCAATTTCATCTCCAAATAAACTAATATGAAGTTGTGATAAGGCAACAGCCAAGAACACGCAAGCAACCGTAATATTTAATCTATTATGATTAGAGTTATATAACTTCTCTAACCAGTTTAATAAAGCGCCAATCATAGCACCTAGAATTAATGAGAAGACAATTTCTAATAATGGATTAACAATAATAGAAACTAAGTCAAAATTATTTAATGTTAGGGCTTTGGCAATGCCAAATAGTACCGCAAACACAGTAAGGGCAATCGCATCATCTAGGGCAACAATTGGAAGTAACATATCAACTAACTTACCCTTAGCCTTATATTGTTTAACAACCATTAAAGTAGCTGCAGGAGCAGTAGCGGTTGAAATAGCACCAAGTGTTAAAGCTTGTGCCATAGTCAATGTTTCCGGATGTAGTAGTGATACAACAATTAAACAAACACTAACTAAGAATGTTGCAGCCAAGGCTTCACAAAAACCTACAATAACTGCCTTTTTACCAATTTGTTTTAAGTCCTTTACTCTAAATTCATTACCAATAGAGAAGGCAATAAAACCTAAGGCTACATCAGATACAATAGATAACTTTTCTACTTCCTCTAGTGTTAAAAAACCAACGCCTTCAACATTTAATTGACCAAGTACATATGGTCCTACTAATATACCAGCAATCAAGTATGCTGTAACAGCTGGAAGTCTAAATACTTTTAAGACTCTTGTCATTAATAGTCCAGCTAGTATCGCAATTGATAGAGATAACATAATGTTCATAATAAAAATCCCCTTTACAATCACTGTTAATGTTAGTTCTTTTAGGGGATTTTTTAAAGTTAATTTTTCTTAATTTTAACCAATTTGAACAACTTTCTCTTGAAAGCCTTTACATTTTAGTCCCAATTAGTCAATTCTAAGTATAAAGCCTTATATTTATCAGCAGAAGTTGACCAAGAAACATCCTTGTTCATATCTCTTATAACCATCTCATTAAAATTGTTTCTTTGAGTGAAATAACATGTCTTAGCACGATTAATTGCGTCCAGTAATAATCCTGCATCATAGCGGTCGAATGTGAAACCATTGCCTCTATTTTCAAACTCATTATATGGTTCTACTGTATCCTTCAAGCCACCTGTTTCTCTAACGATTGGAATAGCACCATAATGCATACCAATTAATTGAGTAAGGCCACATGGTTCAAATGCAGAAGGAACTAGTAAACAATCACATCCTGCATAAATCTTATGTGCTCTACCCTCATCATACATAATATTTGCACAGAAGTAGCCCTTATAGATTTCTTCATAGTATCTAAATGAACCTTCATAATAAGGATCACCAGTACCAAGTACCACTACTTCGGTATTGCCATCGATTAAGTCACCTACAATCATATTGATTAAATCTAGACCCTTTTGATCAGTTAATCTTGAGATTAAACCAATAACCATCTTATTTTCATCTTTCACAAGACCTAATTCTTCTTGTAAAACTAACTTATTTAGTCTCTTTTGTTCAATCGCATTACTAACATCATAGTTATATGGTAATAACTTATCAGTAGTTGGATTCCAGATATCACAATCGATACCATTCACAATACCTCTTAACTTGTAAGAATAATAACGTAAGTGGCCATCTAATTGTTCACCATATTGAGCTGTTTGAATCTCACCTGCATAAGCCTCTGATACTGTTGTAACTGCATCAGAATAAGAGATACCAGCCTTAAGCATATTCACATCATCTCTACCGCTTCTAATAGCGTCATTACTTAATACTTCATAAGATAAATTAGTCCAGTATCTGAATGTATCAATATTGAAGATACCTTGGAATCTTAAGTTATGAATTGTAAATACTGTCTTAGCACTACTTACTGGAGAATCTCTAAATGTATCTCTTAAGAACACTGGAACAAGTCCTGCTTGCCAGTCATGACAATGGATTACATTTGGAATCCAATTCATATAGTTAAGAGCAGCTAATGCAGCCTTAGCGAAATAACAATACTTAGGAATATCACCAATAATTGAAGTATATGGATTACCACTTGTAAAGAACTCTTGGTTATCGATGAAATCATATACTACACCATCATTAACATATTCCATGATACCAACATAATATTGGCCACCATCACTTGTTAAATCCATGTAGAATGAACCCTTATATACCATCTTCTCTTGCCATTTTTGATCAATGCAAGCATAACGAGGAAGAATAACCTTAACATCACAGTTCTTCTTGCTTAATTCCTTAGCAAGGGCATGCATAACATCACCCAAGCCACCTGTCTTAACAAATGGATAACATTCAGAACCAATAAATGCAATTGAACGTCTCTTCTTAAAGAAATCAGATTGATAATAATCATTCATCATTTTTTGTACCTTATCCTCAACAGATTCGAGCCCCTTTACTTCAACAACAGGCTCTACCTTAATTTCAACTTTAGTTTCTTTCTTAGCCTCAGTCTTCTTAGTCTTAGGCTTCTTAGTAGAAGTAGTCTTCTTAGGTTTCTCAGCCTTAGTTTCTTTCTCTTCCTTAACTGGTTCAACAGCACCATTTAATTCAAGAACTTCCTTCTTTAACAATTCAGCTACATCAACATCAACAACATTGACAGTATCTTCAGTTTTCTTCTCAGTCTTCTTAATCTTAGACTTCTTAGGAGCAGCAGGTTCTTTCTTAGCTCTTGTTGCCTTAGTGCTTTTTACCTCTTTTGGCTCTTCAACTTTTTTAACTTCACTCTCAATTTTAGTTCTTTTCTTAGGTGCAGATTTTTTTGTTTCTTTTTTATCAGTAGTATCAACTACTTTAGTTTCTTTTTTCTTAGGAGCAGATTCGTGCCCAGATTCGTACCCAGCAGATTCGTGCCCGGCCTTAACATTTTGCTTCTTCTTTTCTTCAACAACTTCAACCTTAGTTTCTTCAACCACAGGCTTAACCACTTCAGCACTTAGTTGTGCTTTTTCTTGAGCTTTCTTATCAGCAACCTTTTGAGCTGCCTTAGAAGCTATTCCACTTTTTTTCTTGGCCATATCATTCCCCTTTATCGTTAATTAGTTTGTTTATAATTAAACACACATATATTTTATCAAAGAAACACAATGGTAACCAATATATTGGCTTTTTCATAATTTAATAAATTTATGCAATTTTGAAGAATCTAATTAATTTAAATAATACTCATAATTTTCAACAAAAATACAATAACAATAAGGATGGTGACTATTATGAATAAGTTACAACACAGTATAGAGAGAAAAGCATTTGAGTCTATCCTTGATAATGTTATTAAACAAGGACAAGATCATGATGTCACGGATTCAATTGATTCATTGTTTTCTAAAATGGAATTTATTTTAAAAGGAACATGGAGTGATGAAACTTTTGAAATGCTTCATAGTTTAACCAAAAATAAAGATGGTAAGTGGGCTCACTACTTAAATAGAGTAATTAAAAATTCTGACCCTTTCTATCTAAAAACTTTCTTGTTAAATGCAGCATACGAAGGTGGTTTTAGAGGCTACCAAGAAGCTCAAAAAAACTCTGAGAAAATGGACATCAATGTTCCATGGCTAATCCTAATGGATCCAACTAGTGCATGTAATATGCACTGTACTGGCTGTTGGGCAGCAGAATATGGCCATAAACAAAATCTATCTTTTGAAGACATGGACAGAGTGTTAACAGAGGCTAAACCTTATGGCACTCATGCATGTTTATTTACAGGTGGTGAACCATTGGTTAGAAAGAAAGACATTATCAAACTATGTGAAAAACATAGAGATATAGCCTTCCATGCATTTACTAACGGTACTTTAATTGATCAAGAATTTTGTGATGAAATGTTAAGAGTTGGAAACTTCATGGTATCAATTTCTATTGAAGGATTTGAGGATGCAAATGATGGAAGAAGAGGAAACGGACACTTCCATAAAGCCATGGAAGCTATGGACTTATTAAAAGCTAATAAGATTCCATTTGGCGTAAGTATTTGTTACACATCAAAGAACTACAAAGTAGTAACAAGCGATGAATTCCTAGACATGATAATTGACAAAGGATGCATCTTTGCCTGGTACTTCCACTATATGCCAGTAGGCAATAACGCAAGCACTGAATTATTACTAAGTCCAGAACAAAGAGCATATATGAAAGATAGAATAAGAGAAATAAGAGGACTAGAAGGTGGAAAGGAAATCTTTGCGATAGACTTCCAAAACGATGGTGAATTTACTCAAGGATGTATTGCAGGAGGCAAAATATATTGTCATATCAACGCAGCAGGCGATGTAGAGCCATGTGTATTTATTCATTACTCTGGAGCTAACATCCATGATATGTCATTTATTGATTGTCTAAAACAACCTCTATTTAAAGCATATCGTAAAGGACAGCCATTTAACAATAACCATTTAAGACCATGTCCTATGTTAGAAAACCCTGATATACTACCTAAACTAGTAAAAGAAACAGGAGCTAAGTCTACTGACCTTGAATCTCCTGAGGATGTTAATCATTTATGTAGTAAATGCACAAATTATGCATCCAATTGGAAACCAACTGCTGATAAGCTTTGGGAAGAAGAACATAAATACATGTAAAGCACAACAGCAGACCAGTTAGCCTGCTGTTGTTACATTTACATCTATCGTTTTATCAAAATACTAAAATTCAATAAAATCTAGTGTTTTTATCGAAGTCTATAACACGTTAAATGATAAATAAATTATTAAATGCATATCAGCTTTACCATATATGCCATATAGATTAAAGTCATAGTTTAATCATTTAAAATTTCTCTATATTTATTTATAGAATCTAATATCAAAGGAATCAAAATAGTTCCCGAAACATATTCATAAATATCGTAATTTATATCGTTTTTCAAAATATTGTATTTACTAATAATGACCATAGTAATAATCATCGATGCAATTATTGATACTCTTATATAAAATGATAGATTAATTTCATTATCAATTTTGGATAGATGAATAAAGAAACTATTAACCATAACCAAACATTTCTTAAAAAACGATAAAACAAATAATATAAAGATTAATAAAAATGACATCATTAAATAACAGGAACATTTTAATATTTTCAATAAATATGCAAAAAATATAATAACAAAATTTATCGATGCACGCGTATCAGCATTATTTGTTCTATCCTCCTCAAATGACATGCTATCAATAGAAATCATTTTTATAATTTTGGAAACTATTTTCATATATAAATTTGCAATTATCTTCTTCTTTTCTTTTAAAGCGATTGCGAATATTGATATAAATTTATTTGCAATAGCCGGTATAAATGCTGCTATTAATAGAAAATATAAAAAAGAAAATACAATAATCACAATTATAAAAATAAAATCATGTAAATCAGAATTATTAACTCTGGCACAGTAAAAATTTATCTTTTGAAAAAAATCTTCAGTACCGTTACTTGAAAACACATAAGCAAACACACCAAGAATAGATGTTTGATCGAAAGTATATTTTGATAATGGCTTTGGAAGATTATAAATTCTTAATAAATAATTTAAAAATGAAAATAAAGTTAAAACAAAAAATATGAAATTGAACTTATTTACGATGTTAAATTTTTGTAACAATGAAAATATAATAACAAAAATTATCAACAAAGAAATAAGAATAACAATTGAAATACTTCTATTATTATCTTTATTCTTCTTCTCATTCTTCAAAATATTGTGCCACATACCTTTGTAATCGATATATTTGAAAGAACTTAGTAATAAGTATAAAAATAATTCAAAACTTAGTATAAATTGCAAAATTTTCACAAATTAATTATATTACTAATAAATTATTTCAATAATTTTAATTTTTGCTTTTCTTTTATTCTTATCTTAAATCATGTGTTTCACCATCACTTTTATAAACACATTGATATATCAAAAAGCTATTTGATAAGTAAAAAGTATTTGAATTTTGAAATCTTATACAGCCTATTTATGCTGTATTCTAGCTTTATCAATTTTATCAACTGTTAAAGATGGGATTAGAATAGTATAATTGTTTAAATCTTTTTTTAATAAAACTTACGTATTATGTTAATAACATGTGATTTTGATACCACCATTTCATCTTTTAAAATGATTCCAGTTTAAATTTGGCATTCTTAGTAAGTGCCAAGATTAGACATTGTTATTCTAGGTTTTATCCAAGTTGTGGTATAAAGCTTCAAAAGACACTAGCTATTAAAGCTGAAGTGATGTGTATTGATGTTAAACATAGACATATGGTATTTACTATACCTTTTGAATATAGGGAATACTTTAGAAAAGAAAGAGATGCCTTAAATATATTATTTATAGCTTCAAGAAACACATTGATGAAAGTATTTAATAAATCATTATTTGATAAAGTAAAAAGAAAGAAAGGTATAGTTAAAAATCCTAAAGATAATTTATATCTATTTAGAAACTACAAAGATTTGAATATATTTGGTGAAATAGCTACCCTTCATACTTTTTGGTAGAGACTTAAAATGGAATCCTCATATACATGCATTAGTACCAGAACTTATATATGATAGTAAACATAAAACAATTAAATATATAAATCACTTTAATTGCGAATCGCTTAAGTAACTTGGCAATATGAAGTTAATAGATTATTACTTGAAAGATTTGGAAAGGAAATAAAGCCTTTAATAGACAAGTCAT
>CAKUQM010000032.1 GCA_934675465.1 uncultured Erysipelotrichaceae bacterium
ATAATAAAAAGGTGAATAGGAATATAACCTAAAATCACCTTTTTACATTTCTTAAGTTGAGACCCCCCCAATTTAACCCCCAAGGTTTTTGTCAAACCCCCGGATTATTTGGTGAGCCCCTTGTTATTGTTATTTAGATAAAACCTTCTTACAACGATCACATAGACCTTCAGGATCAGTTGAATCAGTGATGTTCCAACATCTTGGACATACAACACCAGCAACCTTCTCTACCTTAATGCCAAAGTCATCATACTTAGGAAGATCTTCGCTTGTGTAATCAACCTTAGAAACAATTAACCATTGATTAACCTTATCCTTGAAGTTCTTTTCTAACAATGCTTTATCTTCATCAGAAATATTCAATGTTACATGAGCTTCCAAAGACTTACCAATTGTCTTGTTTTGTCTTGCTTCTTCTAGTGCCTTAAGAATAGCATCCCTTAACACATGAAGCTTAGCAAAGTCAGCCTTTACTTCATCAGAATTTGGATAAGTTTGTTCTTTAGGGAAATGAGTATAGTGTACACTATCTTCATTTGGTCTAAAGAAACTATATACTTCCTCAGTTGTAAATACCAACACTGGACTCCATAGTTTAACTAGAACATCGATTGCTTGGTAAAGAACAGATTGAACTTGTCTTCTTCTTTCACCCTCATCGCAATAAAGGATATCCTTAGCATAGTCACAATAGTAAGATGATAATTCATTAGTCATGAAATTAGTCATCGTGTTAGTTGCTTGTACGAAGTCATAGTTATCATAAGCGTTCTTAACCTTAACTAACATATCATTTAATGAAATTAACATATACTTATCAATTGGCTCTAGATTTTCATAAGCTACTAAGTTACCATCGAAGTCACTTGTAACACCTAATAAGAATCTAAAGGTATTTCTAATCTTACGATATTGGTCAGAAACTTGTTTCAAGTTAGAATCACCAATTCTCATATCAGCCTTAAAGTCTTCACTTGCTGCCCATAGTCTAAAGATATCAGCACCATACTTGTTGATGATATCAAGTGGGTTTACAACATTACCAACAGACTTATGCATTGCCTCACCCTTAGAGTCACATACATAACCATGAGACAATACAGACTTATATGGAGCAGTACCATTAACAGCTACTGATACGATAAGAGAAGAATTGAACCAACCACGATATTGGTCAGAACCTTCAAAGTATAAGTCACATGGATAATCATAGCCTCTAGCGATTAATTCATTCCAAGATGAACCTGAATCAAACCATACGTCCATGATATCTTTTTCTTTTGTATAGATACCATTAGGAGATGCTGGGTTGTTGTAGCCTTCAGGTAATAAGTCCTTAGCTTCTCTTTCAAACCAAACATTTGAACCATATTCTTCAAATAAGTCAGCGATATGATCGAATACTTCTTTTTCAATAATAGGCTTCTTATCTTCAGTATAGATAATAGGAATTGGAACACCCCATAGTCTTTGTCTTGAAATACACCAATCTTTTCTTGAAGCAATCATATTAGTAAGTCTAACTTCACCAAATGAGTTACACCACTTAACTTTCTTAATAGCTTCTAATAATTGAGGCTTAACCTTATCAATAGAAGCGAACCATTGTACTGTTGATCTAAAGATAACAGGCTTCTTTAAACGGTCATCATGAGGATATGAGTGGGTAATCTTTTCTTTGCCTAGTAAAGCACCACATGCTGCTAATTTCTTAATAACGGCAACATTAGCTCCATCTGGCTCATCACCAACAACAAACTTACCAGCTAAATCCTCACCTGCTTCAATTGTTAAACAACCCTTATCATCAACTGGAGAGAATGGTTCAATACCATATTTCTTACCAACGATAAAGTCATCTGTACCAAGACCTGGTGCTGTATGGACACAACCTGTACCATCTTCATCAGATACATGGCTTCCTAAAATAACAACTGATGGTCTTTCAGGATAGAAAGGATGTTTAACTGTAACATATTCTAAGTCTCTTCCCTTGAAGTGTTTTAAGACACCTAGGTTAGTTAAACCAAACTTAGGAAGTAATTCATCAATCTTTGATTCAAGGAAAATCAACTTGCCTTTTTCAGTATTAACTACACAATAGTCTAAATAATCATTTAAACAGATAGCTAAGTTTGAAGGAATAGTCCAAGGAGTAGTTGTCCAAATAACAAACTTTTCATCTCCATCAAGAACATCCTTACCATCTAATACATCGAAGGCAACGAAAATTGAAGTATCTTTCTTATCAAAATAAACGATTTCACTATCAGCGATAGCTGTTTCTTGCCATGGTGACCAATAGATTGGCTTTAAACCTTGGAAAATCATACCATCAAGAGCCATCTTAGCAAATGATCTTACTTGTCTTGCTTCAAACTCCTTATTTAAAGTGATATAAGGATGTTCATAGTCAGCAACCTGACCAAGTCTTTTCTCAGTAGCCATCTGACCAGCGATTTGTTCATGTGCATATTCAGCACACTTTTCTCTAAATTCCTTAGCAGTAACTTCTTTTCTATTAACACCTAACTTTTGAATAGCGTTCTCAATTGGTAAACCATGAGTATCCCAACCAGGAAAGAACGGTGTATAGAAACCAGCCATAGCCTTAGATCTAACAATGATATCCTTGATAGTTCTATTCATGGCCGTACCAGCATGTAAATTACCATTAGCATAAGGTGGGCCATCATGTAAAATAAATGGCTTATTGCCTTCATTCTTTTCTAAGATTCTCTTATAGTAATCTTGTTTTTGCCACTTGTCTAAGATGCCTGGTTCCTTATTAGCAAGGTTACCCCTCATTTCAAAACCAGTATTAGGCATATGTAGCGTGTCTTTATAATCCATATGTATATACTCCTTTTAATTAAAAAAGGCGATACCAAAGGGCGCAATATGCGCGGTACCACCTTTATTTCTAACTTAATTCTTAACGCGAATAACGGTAACTATTTTTATCTAGTTACAACTCATAAGTGATATCTTAAATAGTTCCTATATCAGCTTTCACCCCTACTGACTCTCTTTAATACTTCCTATTTAAGCATGTCTTAATCTTAGTCTTGTGAATTTAAATTAATGTCGCCAGCAACACCTAAGTTCTTTGGTGAACAAAGGATTACATTCTCGCCGACTTTTTTGATTGAACCATCAACACCATAAACAACACCGCTTAAGAAATCAATAATTCTTTGACGATATTCAAGTGGCATCTTATGTAGATTGATACAACAAGCTCTATGGTTTTTGATGTGTCTACCAATTTCCTCAGCCTCATCAAAATTCCTTGGTTCAAACAACACAATATTTGCAGATGAATTAATCTTACTAACAGTAGCATCCTTGGGTTTCTCGTAAGTACTTAAAACAGTTGCTTCCTCTTCAGTAAGTTCTAATTCATTTTCTTCTTCAGCTGGAGCTATAAAATCTCTTATTTTTTCAGTAAAACTCATAAAGATTCTCCTTACTTAATAATGATAGCACAAAGCTTAGGCATTAGCCTCTTTTTCCATAGCTTGAAGCTTAACTTCATATTCTTGTCTTTCACGATCATTCATGAATACATAGTGACCAGGTCTGATTTCTGTAAGCTTAGGCTTAGGACCAGACAAGTCTCTACCTGAATCATCATAGATAACAAGTTCCTTTTTCTTTTCGATAATTGGGTCAGGCATTGGTACAGCTTGTAACAATGAAATTGTATAAGGATGCAAAGGATACTTGAATAATACCTCAGTTGGTGCAACCTCAACAATACGACCATTATGAATAACAGCGATTCTATCAGAGAAGTAACGAACAACAGAAAGATCATGGGCAATAAACATATAAGTTAAGCCTCTTTCTTCCTTAAACTTGTTCATTAAGTTTAATACTTGAGCACGAATAGAAACATCAAGAGCTGAAATAGGTTCATCGGCAATAATAAATTCAGGTTCCATAATCATTGCTCTAGCAATACCAACTCTTTGTCTTTGGCCACCAGAGAATTCATGTGGATATCTTGATTTATGTTCAGGCAATAAACCTACAGACTTTAAGGCATTATCTACCTTAGCTTCTCTATCTTCTTCGTTTTCGAATAATTTGAAGTTATACAAACCTTCAGAGATACAGTAATCAATTGTAGCTCTTTCGTTTAATGAAGCAGCTGGATCTTGGAAGATCATTTGAATGTTTCTAACAACTTCTCTTTCCTCTTCCTTAGAAATCTTACCATTGATTTTCTTACCCTTATAGATGATTTCACCATCTGAAGTAGGATTTAATCTAATAATAGATCTACCAATAGTAGTCTTACCACTTCCAGATTCACCTACAAGGGCAAAAGTTTCACCCTTATAGATTTGGAAGTTAGCGTCTTTAACTGCTCTAAAACGCTTCTTATTTTGATAGAAAGTAATTTCTAGATGCTTAACATCTAATAGTACTTCTTTATTATCGTTCGCCATACACGCCTCCTTTTGCGGTTAATGCTGAAATCTTTTCATGAAGATTACAGATAGCCTTTGGTTTTTCTACCTTAGGCGCATTTGGATGTAATAACCATGTTTTAGCATAGTGAGTATCAGAAACCTTAAAGAAAGGTGGCTCCTTGATATAGTCAATAGCTAGTGCGTAATCACTTCTTGGTGCAAAAGCATCCCCCTTAATTTCTTCAAACAATGAAGGTGGTGTACCTCTGATTGCGAACAATTCATCACCCTTATCACTTAATTGTGGAAGAGATGATAATAGGCCCCAAGTATATGGATGTTGAGGATTATAGAAGATTTCATCAACATTACCATATTCGATGATTTGACCAGCATACATAATAGCAACAACATCAGCTACATTAGCAACAACGCCTAAGTCGTGTGTAATGTAGATAGTTGTGAATCCATATTCCTTAGACAAGTCTTTAATCAAATGAATGATTTGAGCTTGAATAGTAACATCTAGCGCAGTTGTAGGCTCATCACAGATTAAGATCTTAGGATGACAAGCAAGGGCAATAGCGATAACGATTCTTTGACGCATACCACCAGAGTATTGGAATGGATACTCATCATATCTTTGTTCAGGATTATGAATACCTACACGAGCCATAAGAGAAATTGCTTCCTTCTTAGCCTCTTCCTTAGACATACCTTGGTGTTTCATTAATACTTCGGAAATCTGATAACCGATGGTTCTAACAGGATTTAAAGAAGTCATTGGATCTTGGAACACAGTAGCAATCTTCTTACCACGAATATTCAACCAATCTTCTTCTGTTTTGTTATCTAATAGATTCTTTCCTTCAAAAATAATTTCACCATTGCTTACTTCACCGTTCATATCAATCATACCAGTGAAAGTCTTAGTAAACACTGACTTGCCACTACCTGATTCACCAACGATGGCAACAACTTTGCCCTCTTCAAAATCAAGAGAGACATTACGAATTGCTGTTAGAACTCTATTTCTAACCTTGAATTTTACTTCAATATTTTTAGCAGATAATATTACATTTTTTGACATAATTCACCTCTATAGCATATGAGTTCTAGGGTCACTAGCATCAGCTAGAGACTGACCAACAATATATAAAGAAATAGAAATTACAGCAGCTGTAACTACAGGAATCCAGAATAAGTAACCTGCACTTGTCATGTAAGGTGAATACTCTTGAATCATCTTACCAAGTGAAGGATATTTATAGCTTAGACCAACGCCCATGTATGATAGAGCAACTTCAGTTGAGATAAATAATGGAATATCTCTTGAAACACTAGTAATAATAACCGAAACCAGGTAAGGAAGGATGTTATTTAAAATTATTTTATATGTAGGCGTACCTAGGCACTTACTAGCAAGATTATATTCTCTATCTCTGATAATCATAACTTGGACTCTTATAAAATAAGCAGTACCAACCCATGTAGTAATACATAGTGCGAAGATCAATTGTTGCATACCTCCACCCAACGCATATACCAAGATCATGGCGATTAGTGTTGTAGGGATATTTGATACAACGTTATAAACCTCAATCATAACAGCATCAATTTTCTTAGAGAAGCCCCAGAACATGCCGACAACAACACCTAAAAATTCAGTAATAAATGTTGCCATAACAGCTAAGAATAATGAATTCTTAGTACCAGCCCATAGTGCATCCCATAAACTATTACCCTTATCATCTGAACCTAGGAAGAATTCAGAATTTTGGAAAGGTCTTAAATAATGTAAATTCCTATTATTGATATTCGGAGTCTTCAATGTGTCATAACCTGAGAAAATAGGCTGAATAAACGCAAATAAGAAGACAACAACAACAACAGCTAATAAAGCGATAGCTAACTTGTTATGGAAGAAATTTCTCCATACAGATCCCCAATAAGAATACTTTGGAGCTGCAATGTGTTCAGAACTAGATTCATCAGCAATCTTTTTCTCGAACAACTTTGGATCATTTAAATCGATTTCGTTAATATTAACTTCAGTCATATTATTTCTTTCCTTTCTTAGCGGCTAGTTGGATACGAGGATCGACAACTGTCATTAGAAGGTCACCCACAAGCACAGAGAAAATAGCTAATGCAGAGAAAATGAACACAAGTGTGACAACCATATTATTATTCAACTTTTGAATAGCTTGAGGAAGCATCTTACCCATACCAGGAATAGCGAATGCAGATTCAGTAATGAACGCACCAGAGATACAAGCAACGATACTTACAGGGATACCATTAATAATTGGGATAATAGCATTCTTTAAGATATGCTTATTAAAGATTTCCTTTTGAGATAAACCCTTTGCACGAGCAAACTTAACATAATCACTAGTAGATTGGTCAATCATATAACGTCTAATCCACATCATTAAAGATGGCATAGAAATTAAAGACAATACAATAATTGGCGCAATATAAGATCTTACATCATTAAAACCAAGCATTGGGAACTTATCAGGTAAACCAAACTTAACACCAATTTCTCTTATAAAGAAAATTAGGGCAAGAGATGGCATAGCGATTACGATATTGATAAACGCAATACCTAACTTATCAAAGAACTTGTCCTTATTTCTACTCATTAAAATACCAAATGGAATAGCTAATACATAAGCAATAACAAGTGAGATCATACCAAACTTAAATGAAGTACCAACCATTGAAGGTGATGAATAATAAGAATCACAACTTGCATAGTGATTAGTAAACTTGTTTTCATCCAAATGGTCAATATTTGATTTATATGTACAAGTATGTTGGTTAATAGCGCTCTCCATTGTTACACCAGTTGGGAATGTTTGTTCTCTCTTAACTTGTTCACCTTGTCCTTGGTTGATTACCTTAACTGTTGGAATACCCTTGTTAGTTGGATAAGAGTTACCAAAATTTAAGCTAATCCAATTTTGATGAATGAATGGGAATCCATCACCAAAATATAATAAATATTCATGTTCACAACCAGAGCACTTAATAGCAGGCATGCCATTAGAATCAGAACCAAAATATACTTTTCTTTCTAGATCTGGATTCTTAGCATCTTGAACAGCATTCTTATTATCAATCTTAATAAAATTAGACCAATAGTTTCCGATTAATTCTAAGATTGTAAAATCATGATATACATAAGCTTTCTTTGATCTTAGATATTCAACAGTATAACCATCGTTTTCATATTCTTGAATCACTCTAAGATTCTCTTCGCTGTTATTAACAAGACAAGCTTTTACATCATTTGATTTTGCATTACACATATCTTGCAGTGATAAATAATCTAGATAACCAAGCTCATCGTATTTTGAATAAACGTAGACAGGACGGTTATCCCCCTTTAATTTACGATACCCTTCATCATTGTCGAAAATTTTTTCTCTAGGTATTAGAGTAAAAATCATCCCTATAACTATGGATGTAACAGCGAATATTGAAAGAATGGCTTTAATTATTCTTGAAAATATATACTTTCCCATTTTAAAAATTTCCTCCCTTATTCAATATTCTTTTAAACAGGCAAAGTAGGCAGCGTAGGCCGCCTACTTTAATATTTAGTTTTTTAGTCTTTTGACTTAATTATTCGCCAGCTTCCCAAGCAGCCTTAGCAGTTTCGTATTGTTCAGTAGTTACTAAGTCTTCTTGAAGTTCTAAGCCCTTCCACTTATCTTCACAAGTAGCTAAGCTATAAACCTTTGAGAATGGAACAACGTGAGTTACCTTAACACCCATTGTACCAGTTTGCATTGTAGTTGGGATATATAGAGCGTTAGCTAATAAGTAAGCATCAGCCTTAGCATATGCTTTGTAACGAGCATCTAGATCACCAGTAATAGCATCAGCAGCATCTAGTAATTCTTGATACTTATCGAAACCTAATTGAGCCTTGATAGCATCATCTGAACCATATTCATCTGGTGCCATAACTTCATCAGTTAGACCCATAGCATGCATGTAGTAACCTTCAACTGGTGAATAGATATCACAGAATGTCTTAGGGTCATTGAAGTCAGGGCCCCAACCAGTGAATGTAGAGATATCGAAATCAGCTTCAGCAAAGTTTTCAGTTACATAAGCGATATTCTTAACAGTATTTTCATCTCTCATAACTAGTTCAACAACAACTCTACCATCAGTATTTGCTTCGATAGATTGCTTCATAGATAGAGAAGACTTAACAAGTCTATCAGCTGTTTCAATTGTTAGCATATCTAAGTGAATTGGGTTTTCAGCAGTAATTTCGAAACCTAATTCTTCTTCAGCAGCATCTAAGTAAGCAAGAGCTTTTTCCTTGCTCAACCATGGCCATTGACCATCTGCTAAGTTAACTGTTTCACCAGTTAATTCAGTATAAGCTTCTTCGATTAACTTACCATAAGGAGTACCATCACTTGTAGAAACTAGGTTATAAACACTATTGATGTTTCTGATACAAGCCATAGCAACTTCTGGAGCTTGTGTGCTTTCTACATAAGCAGGAACATCATATGCAGCCTTAATAGCTAAACGGAAGTTCTTGTTTAAGATAGCAGCTCTTGTACGTTCTTTTGCAGTTTCATCTGTAGCATAGTTAGTGTTATCGAAAGTAAGACGATTCATATTGAATATTACACCGAATGCACTTGAGTTAGGCAATGTAGTAGAAGTGTAACCAGCATACTTCTTAGCTAAAGCTGTATAAACTTCAGGGTTTGTTGAAGGTAAGCTTGCACTTGCATAAGTATTTTGTTCAAAACCTCTAATACTAGAATATGGATCTGAACCATCATTATAGATATAAGTTACTGAATCCAACTTAATGTTATCAGCATCCCAATAGTTTTCATTCTTTGTAATAACTGTCTTTGACTTAGAGTCAGCAGCAGTTAATACGAAACCACCACAGTATAGGATTGAATCTGGTGTTAATGAACCAAATGAACAAGTGTTAACATCTGGATTACCTAATTCACAACCATCACCCATAGATTCCAAGAACTTTTCATTAATTGGATAGAAAGGCATATATTCTACTGAAGTATAGAAATAAGGAGTTGGAGTATCAAGAGTATATTCAACTGTGTATTCATCTAATGCCTTAACACCAACCTTAGCCCAAGCTTCATCTGAATAATCACCATCTTTTGAATAGTCAGCTAAACCTGAAATTACGCTTAAGTTTTGAACTGTAGCAGACTTGAATTCAGCAACGTGTCTTGCACTTGTTACAAAGTCTTGAGCCTTAACTTCATCGTAAATTTCACCAGAGTTTGTTGACCAGTTAACGCCTTTTCTTAAATGGAATGTCCATACTGAAGCATCTTCATTATGATCCCAACTTTCGGCGATTGCGCCAACATAGTTACCGAATCTGTCTGTTTCAACAAGACCATCAACGAAGTTAACGTTGAATTGAGTATCTTCTTGTAAAGCAGTAGTTACATAGTCTAGTGTATTGATTTCTCTGCTTTCAGGAACAACTAGATTCTTAGTGTCAGATAGTTTTAATGTAGACAAATCAACAGCGCTTGTATCAAATGTTGGTTGATCTTCACCATCGTCGCCTGTATTATCACTATTATCCTTACCGCATGCAACAAGTGTGAATGCCATAAGAACAGCTAATAATACCATTAATAACTTTTTCATGTGTTTTCCTCCCTTTGCCAATTATTTACATAATTGATAATTCAAATTTTATAGTAAAAGAAATTGATTATCAATAAAATCACTTACATTTCTTTCACTTTTTATGAAAACTTTTTACATTTGTGAAAGCGCTTTTATTTTCTTCATATCAATTTGTGACAAAACTATCGCTAAAAAGATAATTGCACAGCCAAATAATTCCCTAGAACTAAGGCTTTCATGAATAATCAGCCAACCACCCAAGGCTCCAAAGACGCTCTCTAAACAAAGAATTAATGATGCAACTGTTGGATTGATATGTTTTTGACACTCAACCTGTAAGGTAATACAAATACTAGAACTAATACATCCTGTAAAGATAATTGGAACTAGCGATGACCTAACAGCATTAAAATCAACAGGCATCTCAAACATAAACATTAAAATAGAAGACATAATAGCGCAAACTATATATTGAGTAGTACAGAAGATAATACTATCTAGCTTGTCACTGCCGCCATCGATAAGTAAGATATGTACCGCAAACAAGAAAGCACACAACATCGTCATCAAATCGCCTTTATTGATCGCAAAATCGCCTTTGATACATAAAAAATATAAACCAACAAACTCAAAGAAAACACAAACCCAAGTCTTTAAATCAGTCTTCTTACCAAGAAAGATTGCTAAGACTGGCACAAGAGCTACATAAGTAGAAGTAATAAAACCACTATTAGTAGCTGTTGTATAACGTAACGCTTCCTGTTGAACCAAGTAGGCAACACATGTAATAATGCCTCCAACTATACCTATCTTGATTGAAAAAGTATTTTCAAGAATCTTCTTATCTTTCTTAAAAGCCAACAGAATAAGCATCATAGCCACTGAGAAATAGCTTCTAAAAGAATAGAACGTAAAAGTACCAAGTGCCTGCCCTCCTAGACTTTGAAAAGAAAATGCTAGTCCCCAAATAAACGCAATAAATAATAGAATCAAAGAATATTTAAACTGTTTCATAATCACAATGTTAGCACAAAAAAACAGGTTTTTAACCTGTTTTAAGAGATATCTAAATCATTGAAGATAAAGTACTTTGGGCCCTTATAAGACCTTGTAGTAGTCATTTCATTAGAGAACTTAACATTCTTTAAAGACTTATAAATATTACCAGAAACTGTAAACGATGTAAGCGGTACATACTTCTCTCCATCAAAATATCTTGCAAGTCTAACCTCACCACCAAAGTAACCAGAGCTATCTTCCATTTGTGGCGAAGAGAAATGTTCAATGATGATATGTGGCTTACTTAAATAATCATAAGTATCATAATTAGTAATTTCAGCTACATTATAAACACCACTCACCTTCTTAACACTCAAATAGTGACCAAAACGAATATCACCATAATTATCAATTAATTTGCCATCTTTAATAAGTTTCTTAGAACTTAAGGCAACACCATTATGATCAAAATAAGAAGACTTGAAACAACCGTCAATATTAGCCTTTAAAGTTAAATCAAACTTAGAAGCCACTTCATCGCCAACGTTGAAATGATTTGTATGCAAATAAGATGACATATAGTCTGAATTGCTTTCAATTGTCTCAACAATCAAATCATTCATCTCACCTTGTAAAAGAATTGGAATATTTTTATCTAAATTAGAAGTTTTAACCGCTACACTTCTATCCCTTGCTAGTAAAAGCCAATTATTAACTTCCTCTGTGATTTCCTTTTCATTTAACTTATTAGATTCATAATACTTATATAATTCAAATTCATCATTTTCATTTCGCCAAGAAGGAATAATCTCAAACTCAATATTGGTTCTTTCACTATATTGTCTAACGTCCTTGGAATTAATAAACAAAGTACTTGTCTTAGACACAAAGATTTCAGTTGAATTGATATAACCATCTTCATAGTTATCTGCCTTAAGTATCGCATTAGCAACCTTATTTGCAACCTTATTCAAATCAAATTCCTTATTTAAAGTCTTACAAACTTCCTTTTGATCACAAGCTAGAGGATAATAAGCATTTAAAGCCTTCTTTGCCTTTAAAACAGCCGCATTAAGTTTTTTATTTAAAGTCTTCTTGTTATCAGCACTTGTCAATAAAACAGTACTCTTACCTCTTTTACCCTTTAAATCGACATAGATATTAATGCTGATATTTTCAGTATTAGTAGCTCTATTTAATTCAAGTTTCTTCAAGACAAAGAACAATTCGCTAGACTCTTTATTACTTATGATAATTTCAAAGTCAGCTATTTTTTCATTAGCCTTTAATACTTCTACAATATCTTTTTCATTCATCATGATAATTTAGCCTCCGCTTTTAAACATGGACCACCATCTGAGACAAAAACCCATTCCTTATGGCCCTTGCCACACATGCCTGCACCTATAACTTTTCTTTCGTTTGAAACCATTGAAATAGAACTTAATAAGTCAACGACATAACCAGAAATTACAACTGGCGCAACAATCTCTCCTGTAAACTTGCCATCTTTTATTTCTAAACCATATGAAGCGGTACATTGAATTTGCCAGTTCTTTGGATCTTCCATACCATTATTTGTTTGACATAAGTAATAGCCATGTTTAACTGACTTAATCATGTCATCTAAATTACTATCACCCTTTTCAAAGAAAGTATTAGTCATTCTTGTATAAACCTTACGCTTATAAGACTCTCTTCTACCATTACCAGTAGGAACAGTATCAAGTTCCATAGCCGATAAACAATCAGAAATACCAGTTTGTAAGATACCATCTTTGATAATACAAGTAGACTTAGCTTCTACGCCATCATCATCAAAGAAATATGAAGCAGCACTGATACAAGATGCAGCACCATCATACATATTCACAAGATCACTGGCTACTCTTTTACCTACAAAGTCCTTAGCCTTAGCTCTGTTCTTTACAAACATATCCATCTCTACACCATGGCCGAAGGCTTCATGGGCAATAAGGCCTGAAATAGAAGGATCAGTAATGATTTCATACTTACCAGGAACAATTGTCTTAGCATTTAATAATCTTAAGGCAATATCAGTGCATTCCCCACTTAGTTCCATCAATTCATTTAACGCGTCAGCACTATTAGTATTAGTACCACAAGTATAGTTTTCTTGAATATTATTCTCAACTCTTGTAACTACACTTAGCATTGCATTACACCAATCATATTTTTGATCAAGGCACTTATTGTTAGAAATGAAAATCTTAGAAGTTTCTCTTTTTACAAAAGCAGTAGTCACATTGATAATTCTTGAATCAGTATCATGTGTCTTCTTCTTTAACTTAGATAAACGGTCAAAAATTTCCTTATCGCTTAAAGGCTTTTCATCTTCTCTTAAATAAGACTCCTCATGCCTCTTTTCACTTAACATCTTAATATGGGCAAAATAAGGACTCTTTAATTCGATTGAATTAATTACAGCATCCGCCTTTAACCCCTTAATATCATCACAAGAATATTCACTGTAATGGCCATCCTTATAGACTTTAATGACAAAACCACATTCATTGTCTAAATCATCAATAGAAGAAGTACTAGTACTTACCATAATTCTTTTTGTCTTAATGTAATTTCCTAAGATACTTACATAATCATAAGAATTAGATAATTCCTTTACTAGTCTTTTTCCATCTTTGATTCTTGATTTTAAAAAACTATTTAACATAAAATTTTCTCCTAATGATTATTATAATTCAAAAGTATAATCAATGTTCCCATCACTATTCAGTTTTAAGAAATTATGAGCTAATTTTCTATCGCCCATACCAGCACACTCAATATGATAATCCTCTTCATTACCTTTGATATTTATAATTATGTCACCCTCTTCACTATTGACGGTAAGCTGTTCTATCTTAGAACTTTTAATATAAACATCACCTAAAGTAGTGCTGATATTAGAGATAACCCCTGCAACATTATCTAATTCAACATCATTCGTATCACCTTTGATATTTAATTGAACAACTTCAATGTCTTCTAATTCGATATCATTTGTACATATAACATCTAAAGAATCAAGTTTATTATTAACAACAAGTTCTACCCTAGCCTTCTTAAACAAAGACTTCTTAGTTTCTTTGATTATCATTGAATCATTTTCTTCATTCACTTCATATAAATCGTTATGTGAAAGATTAAGCTTAAAAGTATCACCTCTTTTAATTAGCAATGTGCTTTTATCGAGTTGAATAATTATCTTTTTCATAAAGTTGCCTCCTAAATTCAATATACTAAAAAACTGCTATTTCTAACAGTCTTCTAAGTAAGCTTTTAAAACTTTTAAAGTATTATATACACCATCAACATGACTTCTTTCATAACCATGGGAAGCATAGACACCAGGTCCAATTAAACCATGTTTAACATCATAGCCAGCTTTCAATGTAACTTCTACATCAGAACCATAATATGGATAAACATCAATGGCATAGTCTGCTTCTCCCTTAATAGCAGCCTTAACCAGCTTATCAACAATAGTTTTATCATATGGGCCACCTGAGTCTTTAGCACAGATTGAAACTTGTGTTTCAGTGCATTCTAATCCATCACCTACACAACCCATATCGACTGAAATTGCTTCAGTAACATCACTTGGAATATAGGAACCACCATGTCCTACTTCTTCATAGACAGTGATTAAGAAATAAACCTTTTTATCTAGCTTGATATTGTTTTCCTTTAAATATGAAGCATAGGCATATAAAGTAGCTACAGATAACTTATCATCTAAGAATCTAGATTTAATATAGCCACTACTTGTAATATGAGCTCTTGGTTCAACACAGGCAAAATCACCCACACTGATACCTAGCTTCTTAACATCTTCTTTACTATTAACCTTTTCATCTAGGACAATTTCAACTGTATCAAAAGTTCTCTCTTTGGTGTTTAATTCACGATTAACATGGCTAGAAGCATTAGCTAATTGGAAAGTACCCTCATAAATCTTATTATCCCTTGTATATACTCTAACATTTTCTGTCTCAACATTAGAAGCTACTAAGCCGCCTAAGGGAGATACTAACAATCTACCATTAGACTTGATTTGTTTAACCATGCCACCTAGAGTATCACCATGAGCCTCAAACAAGATGACATCCTTATATTCATCAGGATTAGCTATAGATACTAAAATATTCCCCTTATTAGACTTCTCACAAACATAACCAAGCTTTGTAAACTCAGCAATCACCTTATCAGCAATCTTTTCTGTAAAGCCACTTGGTGAATCAACATTCAACAGTTCAATAGCCTTATTAGCAGCTAAATCTGCATATTTTCTATCCAACATAATCACTCCTCTTCCTTATTCTTTTCAACGTAAACATTATCAACAGTCTTCTTAAAATAGAAACTTAAGATAATCATTAAGATATTAATCAACAAGAATAAAATAAATTCTATTACATCATTACGGAAACCTTCCTTAACAACATAAACAATTCCTAAAATAATACTAATGGAATTTAATGTAATCAACAAATTAGTATAAGTAGGAAACTTATTTAGTGACTTATTAATATCTCTATCAGTTAAATATTTATTATAGAAAAACAAAGTATAGACACCTGAATAAATAGATAATAAATCGACAATTTGTAAGATATAGACAAACATCAAAATTCTATTTACTATCATGCCATAGAAACGATTAAAACCATTAAAGATTACTAACAATAGAAACAAAATCGAAATTATCAATATTTTGATAAATAAGTTTTTCTTCTCTTCTTTGTTTAAGGCCAAATGATACAAATTATCAAAATTAGACTTATTATTAAACATTAATGATTCTCACTTTCTTCCATGGCAATCTCCCACTTTTCTTCAGCTGCATGAATCTTATTATGAATATCATCAATCTCTTCATCCAATTCTTGCATCTTCCTAGAATCTTGATAATATTCAGGTTCATATCTTAAGTTTCTTTTTTCTTCCAATAGATTTTCAAGTTCACTAATCTCTTCTTCAAGTTTTCTTAGATTATATTTAGGACGAGCCTTCACCACCTTTAAATCAACCTTTTCCTTTGGTTGGGTGTTTTTAATTTCGGGCTCAAATCTGGCATCAATATAATCCTTATAACCATAAGGATAATAAACTAGCCTTTCGCCTTCCACCACAAGACAAGAAGTAGCTACTTGTTTAATGAAATAACGGTCATGTGATACAAATAAAATTGTGCCATCATAATTATTTAAAGCTGTTTCTAGGGCTTCCTTTGAAATGATATCTAGGTTATTTGTAGGTTCATCGAGAATTAGGAAATTAGCATTCTTTAACATAAGCTTAGCTAAAGCTAAACGAACCTTTTCACCACCTGATAAAACCGAAACTTCTTTAAAGACTTCATCACTAGAGAATAAGAAAGCACCTAAGGTACTTCTAATCTCATACATATCCTTTTCAGGATATTCATTCCATAATTCTTCTAAGACCGTATTACCATTCTTGTAAGCAGCAATATTTTGATCAAAATAACCTATCTCAATTTGATGACCTAACAACATATAACCGCCAAGTGGTGGTACTTGACCAACAATAGTCTTTAGTAAAGTTGATTTACCACAACCATTATCACCCATTACGCAGATTCTCTGTCCTCTTAGGATTTCATGAGTTACTTCAAATAAAGGTTTATCATAACCAACTTTAAAGTGATCCATATTCAAAACACTCTTGCCACCCTTAACAGCACATTTAAAAGATGCCTTAAAAGCTTTAGTATCAGCCTTCTTTGGATCTTCTAGTTTATCCATACGGTCTAAATACTTAATCTTACTTTGGGCAAAAGCGGCCTTATTCTTCTTATAACGGAACTTCTCAATTAGTTCTTCTAACCTTTTGATTTCCTTTTGTTGACGATCATAAGCCTTTGAATCCTTTAAGAAATCAGCCTTTTTCTGTTCAACATATTTAGAATAATTACCTGCATATTTCTTAAGATGACCATATTCTAGTTCATAAACCGAATTAACAATCTTATCTAAGAAAATACGGTCATGGGATACTAGGATAATTGCTTTTTTATATTTACTTAAATAGTTTTCCAACCATTCAATCGTAGATAAATCTAAGTGGTTAGTAGGTTCATCTAGTAAAAGTAAATCAGGTTTACTTAAAAGTAACTTTGCGAATGCTAGCTTAGTCTTTTCGCCACCTGAGAAAGAAGAAATATTTTTGTCTAAATCTTCTTTGTGAAAGCCAAAACCAAATAGAATAGTTTCCATTTCAGAATTGTAAGTATAACCACCATTGGACTTAAATTCTTCTTCTAGCTTACTATATTCATTGATTAGCTTATCAGAATGATCAGTCTTAAGTTTTTCCGATAAATTACTCAATTCCTCTTCCATATCTAAAAGAGGCTTAAATACGGTAAGCATTTCATCCCTTACGATATTATGACAATCAATAAGTGAGTTCTGGTTAAGATAACCTACCTTTAGTTTGTTAGGCTTAATGAGATTGCCCTTACTTAGAGTGACCTCTCCAGTAAGAACTTTCAACAAAGTTGTCTTACCACAGCCATTGCGGCCGACAAGGGCAATCTTTTCATTTTCATTTATGACAAAGTCGATGTCCTCAAATACATCATTGGCACCGAAATAAACGGTGCCAGAATTGATTGTGATTAACATATTAATAAATTAAGTTCTTTGGAGTTCTAGGATAAGGAAGCACATCTCTGATATTTTCCATACCACTTAGATACATCATCATACGTTCAAAACCTAAGCCGAAACCTGCATGCTTACAACCACCATATCTTCTTAGGTCTAAATACCAATCAAGAGTAGACTTATCCATATGTAGTTCATCCATTCTCTTTTCTAGTAATTCTAAACGTTCTTCTCTTTGTGAACCACCAACAAGTTCACCTACATGAGGTACCAACAAGTCACAAGCTGCAACAGTTTTGCCATCATCATTAGCACGCATGTAGAAGGCCTTGATATCCTTTGGATAGTCAGTTAAGAATACTGGACCCTTAACCACTTGTTCACATAAATATCTTTCATGTTCAGTATTTAAATCAATGCCCCATTCAACTTTATTTTCAAACTTAACAGGAGCCTTTAATAAGATATCAATAGCTTCTGTGTAAGTCATTCTTCTGAATTCAGAATTTCTAACATGATTTAAACGATCTAATAAAGTCTTATCAATCATTGTGTTGAAGAACTTCATTTCTTCAGGTGCATTTTCCATACAATAATCAATGCAGTACTTAATCATATCTTCGATTAAGTCCATGTTATCTTCTAAGTCTGCAAAAGCAATTTCAGGTTCAATCATCCAGAATTCAGAAGCATGAGTCTTTGTGTTTGAATTTTCAGCTCTAAATGTAGGACCAAATGTATAAACATCTCTAAATGCCATAGCGAATGCTTCTACATGTAATTGACCAGATACTGTTAAAGATGCATGCTTACCAAAGAAGTCTTCATCATACTTGCCGTCTTCTCTTGTTGTAGCTGTGAATACTTCACCAGCACCCTCAGCATCGTTACCAGTAATAATTGGTGCATGAACATAAACGAAGCCTTGGTTTTGGAAGAATTCATGGATTGCCATTGAAAGGACACTTCTAAGTCTGAATACAGCTGAGAATGTATTTGTACGAGGTCTTAAATGAGGATATTCTCTTAAGAACTCAAAACTGTGTCTTTTCTTTTGTAGGATATAAGTATCATCACACTTACCAAGAATTTCAATACAAGTTGCTACTAGTTCAAAAGGTTGCTTATTGTCAGGAGTGTAAATATATTTACCTGTAACTTTAATGCTTGTGCCTGTAAGCATTTTACTTACTTCATTGTAGTTGTCTAAATCATCATGATAAACAATTTGAGCGTTCTTAAAATAAGTACCATCGTTTAATTCGATGAAGCCAATTTGACCTGAGTCTCTATTTGTCCTCACCCAGCCATCAAGTTCAACATATTCGATTTGATCTCTTTCGATATGGTTTGGTGAGTTTGAAATTTCATATAATTCTCTAATTGTATAGTAATCTAACATAATCTCTTTCCCCTATTTATTTTCTGCATTTGTTTCAAAGACTAATTCTTGAATCATTGAAACAACATCGACGCTTCTAATGATAACGCCATTTGGTGTATTGTAGTGAACATGTGTAAAATCTACAATACCCTTAATACCAGCTTCGGCTAGTAAATCGATGGTATTTTGTACATCTTCTGAGATACAAAGTATCGCAATACGACAGCCTTCTGGTCTTTTTTCTTTAATTTCATTGATGTTGTAAACTGGAATTTTTACCTTGCATTTTTCTGGATTTTTATCAAATGCACAAACTATTTCACCTACTACATCTGCCCACTTATTATAGTTAAGTAGGGCTTTACCTAGGTTACCACATCCTACAAGTACAATCTTTTCATCATAATTGACACCAAGTTCTTCTGCGAAGATGTCGATTAATTCTTGTACATTGTAACCATAACCTTGTTTACCTAAACAACCGATTAAAGAGAAGTCTCTTCTAATAGTTGTTGATTTAATGTTGACATATTCTGCCAACTCAGAAGACATAATCTTGTCTTTACCTTCTTCTTTAATTTTTCTTAAAGCTTTAAGATAAATAGGATATCTTCTCAAAGTAGCATTTGGAGTTTTTTTCATCTTCTTTAATACCTTCTCTTTTCTAACTATTATATGTTAAAAGAACATATTTGTGAATATTTTATTTTTATTAACTTATAAAATAATAATCCCATTTTCTTTAGCTAATTTTAATGTATATTCATCCCATAAAGAAGATTGAACTTCACCGATATGTGCCTTGCCCATAAGTAACATACAAAGTCTACTTTGTCCGATACCACCACCTATTGTGTATGGCAACTCATTATTAAGTATCATTTGATGATATCTATAGCGCATTCTATCGGTATGGTTAGATGTTTCTAGTTGATAAATAAGCGAATTAGCATCAACCCTTATACCCATTGAAGATATTTCAAGAGCACAGTCTAAGAC
>CAKUQM010000033.1 GCA_934675465.1 uncultured Erysipelotrichaceae bacterium
CCATATACCGGAAGCCATGGTCCATGTAAAACCCCTCTATTGACGAAAGTTCCATCATTTAATAGATGTAAAGATACTTCCCACAACCAGCCTACAAAAGAAAGCACAAAGAAAATCACCAACAAGGTCGAAACACTATATTGTCTATTAGCTAAGACAATAGTATCTTTTCTCGATTTTTCTGTTATATCTTGAGGAGATAAACGATCAGGATAATCCTCATTATTAAAGATATCCTTATATACCTCATAGTGGGCTTCCTCTAATAAGGCATCATTATATTGATTAGACTTCTCATTATAATCAAGGACTACGCCAAAATTCTTCGCAAAGAAACCCTCTACCTTACCATATTCAGGATAAGCTACATCGATAGTCTTATCCTTATATAAGTCACCATAGACCTTCAATAATTCTTTTTTACTTGCATGTTCAAATAAATACTTATCATTTAAAAATTCATAGCCACTAATCTTATTTTCAATCGCTAAGCCTCTAACATAGGCATAATATTCAACATTAAAACATTCAAGATATGGGTTAGAAAAGAAGATTCCTGATAAACCTAGTGTAAATATATCCAACAAAAACCAACCCGCAAAAGACAATTGACACTTAACATATTCCCATTTGTGACCATTCATCATATCTCTTGATAACTTAATCGCATCATAAGACTTAATAGAAGGATTTTCTGCCACAATATAAGGTACCATCGCATAGGAACAAGACTTAATGATGCCTCCAACAATTGTAAACCACCATAAATATAAGAAGATTTCAACTTTTAAGGCACACCAAATTGAATTTAAGACCTTACGACATCTAAAGATAAATAAGAAACGTGGAGCCTTTACCTCATCATATTTATAGCCTTCAAGAAAGATTCTTCGATAGATTATTTGATAAGCATTACGAACAAAAACTAAAACAGCTGATAAGAATAAGGCCGCAAAGACAACCGCTATCTTAGCTAAGATATCTCCTGAATGCATAAAACCACTTATCGCTCTATAGATTACAATCAAGAAAGAACCAGTAGATAGACTTGATGTGACTGCCGCAAAGACACCTCTAGAATGGCCTATTTCAAGATTTCCAACATAGACATCCTTAAGTTCTACATTACTAGCGTCCTCTTCACTCTTATCTATATCGCCACTTAATAAATCTAATAAGACATTAGTTTCATTATCATTACTTATGACATTGATTGAAGTGTTTTCATTCTTAACAATCGCTGTAGACTTCGCAAAATTAGCACCAATAAAAGATGCGAACAAACAAGCAGCTACAAAAATAACATAATGTTTCTTTAATTTAGCCTTCGCTTGTTTCTTAGCAAGTTTTCTTTCAAACATATAATAATCTCCCTAATTAATGCAATTATATTAAAAATCGGTTAGCTATTACAACTAACCGATAGATCCTTTCATATTAATCTTCAACAATTGATTCAACTCAACCGCATATTCCATAGGTAATTCCTTAGTAAATGGTTCAATGAAACCCAGAATAATCATTTGAGTCGCATCTTCTAAAGATAGGCCGCGAGACATTAGATAGAACAATTGTTCCTCACTAATCTTTGATACAGTAGCCTCATGTTCAATGGTACTTGAATTATTCTTCACAATATTGGTAGGAATAGTGTCTGAACTTGAGATATCATCAAGTATCAAAGTATCACATTCTACCTTAGCCTTAGAATTAGTAGCTTTCTCACTAATCAAGACCTTGCCACGATAATTAACCTTACCACCAACTCTACATAAAGATTTTGAAATAATAGTACTAGAAGTATCAGGGGCTAGATGAATCATCTTAGCGCCAGCATCCTGGAACTGTTTATGGGAAGCAACCGCAATAGAGATACAAATACCCTTAGCACCTCTACCCTTTAAGACACAACATGGATACTTCATATTCAAATGGGAACCGATATTACCATCAATCCACTCCATAATACCGTTTTCTTCTACTAGAGTTCTTTTAGTAACTAGATTCAAGATATTATCAGACCAGTTTTGTACAGTAGAATAACGACACTTTGCATCCTTTTTAACAATTATTTCAACTGTAGCTGCATGCAAAGAATCCTTTGAATACTTAGGAGCTGTACAGCCTTCTACATAATGTAGATCACTGCCCTCATCACAAATAATTAGTGTTCTTTCAAATTGACCCATCAATTCAGAATTAATTCTAAAATAAGATTGTAAAGGCTTATCTAACTTAACGCCCTTTGGCACATAGATAAAGGAACCACCTGACCATACAGCAGCGTTTAATGCTGCAAACTTATTATCAGCATAAGATACAACAGTACCAAAATATTCCTTCACTAAATCAGGATATAGTCTTAAGGCAGTATCAGTATCATAGAAAATAACACCCTTTTCTTCTACTTCCTTAAGCATATTATGATAAACAACTTCCGATTCATATTGAGTTGAAACACCAGCCAAAAACTTCTGTTCAGCCTCAGGAATCTTTAGTTTCTCAAAAGTATTCTTAATAGTCTCAGGAACCTTATCCCAATCCTTTTCTACCTTATCAGATGGCTTGATATAGTAAGTGAAATCATTAAAGTCGATATCACTTAAATCAGGTCCAAACTTAGGAAGTGGCATCTCCACAAACTTATGATAGGCCTTAAGACGATACTCTAACATCCAATCCGGTTCACCTTTGGTCTTGGAAATAGCCCTAATAACATCTTCATTTAAGCCCTTTGTTGTCTTAAAAACAGAGACATCCTCGTCCTTAAAGTCATAGGCATATTCTTCTTGATTCTTAATAATATCTTGATTACTCATAATTATCTATCAACTCTTCCATCGCTTTAATGCCAATAGTACCACACTTAATACGATTAGCTTGTTTATATAGGGTATCAAAGGCATTAGCCTCTTCTAAAACATCTTCATCATAAGACTCTTCATTTAGCATCTTCTTATATTCATTAATGATTGACTTAGCTTCTTCTTTACTCTTGCCCTTAATCAAATCAGACATAATAGAAGTAGACGCAAAACAAATCGTACAACCAACACCATCAAAACGTACATCCTTGATGATGTCATCTTCAATCAACATTTGAACCTTAATATCATCGATACATGAATCAGACGCATTATGTATCATATGATATCTATCATCATCTACAAGACCCTTATTATGAGGATTTTGATAGTGATCTAATAATATTTCTCTTTTAAATTGTTCATCCATCATAACAATGCTCCTACACACTTTTCTAGTGTACAATCCTTAATTAATTCAATAAATTTATCAATCTCATCAGTTGTGTTATAAAGATACATACTAGCACGGATACTTTGATCAGTTCCGGTGATATTATGTAAAATCTTAGCACAATGATTACCAGTTCTTACACAAATACCATATTTATTTAAATAAGAACCAACATCTTGGGCAAAGATACCTTTGACATTAAACGAAGCAATCGCAACCTCAGCATTTGGATTATAAACCACTACATTATCCAATTTACATAGCTTATCCATCATATACTTAATTAAGTAGTTATCATATTCTTGGATCATTACCATACCAATACTATTAAGATAATCAATCGCACCACCAAGACCCAATACTCCTTCAATATTAGGTGTACCAGCTTCAAATACTTCTGGCACATCTTTTAAGATGACATTACCATCTTTATCAAATCTAGCATTAGCGCCTCCTCCTAAAAACATAGGATTCATTTGTTCAAGTAAGCCATATTTACCATACAAGACACCAACACCGCTTGGCCCTAACATCTTATGTGCTGAGAATGATAAGAAATCACAATCAATATCTTTCACATCAACTTTAATATGAGGCACTGCCTGAGCACCATCAACCAGAACCAAAGCATTATTTTCATGGGCTATCTCACAAATCTCTTTAATAGGATTAATATAGCCTAAGACATTAGATACATAAGTGATACATACTGCCTTAACACTAGGATCGAAACATTCTTTATATTTATCGATATTAAAAGTTCCATCTTCATTCAAAGGAATATACTTAACATTCAAATCCTTTTCCTTAGCTAGTCTAAAGATAGGAAGAATATTGGATGCATGTTCCAAGTAGGTAGTAAGAATCGTATCACCCTTATTAAACAAATGTGATAAACCTTCTATTGCCATATTAAGCGAAGCAGTTGAACCACTTGTAAAGACTATTTCTTCTTTTCTATTGGCATTTAAAAACTTAGCCACCTTATCTCTAACACCATCATATTTCTTTGATACATTAAAGGAAATATCATAGTCACCACGATGAATATTACTTGTAGATGTAGTATAAAACTCATTAACAGTATCAATCACACACTTTGGCTTTAAGGTAGTTGCCCCTGAATCAAAATAAATAATTTCAGGATTATTTTTTATAACAGGAAAATCATCTCTTACATGCATAAATCACTAACCTTCTTTTCAGCTAATTCTTTTAAGACCAGTCCATTTTCAAAGCCTTCATAGAAATTCTCACTAGGCATTAGATAACTTAAAAGTAATAAGCTTAAAGAAGCTTTCTTATCTAAGCCTCTAGAATTCATATAGAATAAGACATCATCATCAATTGTGCCGCAAGACAAAGAATGTGATGCTTCTACATCGTTTTCATCAATCAATAAGATTGGCTCAACCCTACAATTCTTAGGATCTTCAAAAGTTAAACAATTAGACTTTTGGTGACACTTACAATTCTTAGCACCATTTACAATCTTACCGATAATAGTCATTTTAAAGTCTGCTTCTTCTAAACAAACAACCTTATTAGAAATATTGACCTTAGAATCCCATTCCTTATTAATTAAATCAAACTTGATATTCTTATCACCATAGCCTAAATAAGTAGAATTGATATTTAGTTCACTATGGGCATTTACCTCAATACAGTTTTCATGAACAAGATTGAATCTATTTAAATCCAAATAATTAATTTCAACTCTTGAATTAATCAATTCGCCCTTTTCCTTTAAAGTAATTTCTTTATCCCCATCATTAAAAACCAACACTCTATAATCACCATCTTCGAAGTGATAATTAATTTCTAAGTCCTTATTTAAAACGATAGTAATTACTTCAGAACTATTAAGATTGATATCTAAAGTACCTTCAACATTAGTATATAGCTTAGCCATTATTTGCCTTTCTGTTTCTTGCACAAGTACCAAGAGAATATACTAAAGGCTTATTTTCCTTAACTGGTTGAATCTTTAATTCATCATATAACCAGTCATAGCCTTCATTATCAATCTTATAAACAAGTTCACTATCACCTTCTACCACAATCTTACCATCCACGATAACATGAGCGTGTGTTGGCTTGATTGAAGTAAAGAATCTTTCATAGTGAGATACAACCATTAGGCCAAGATTTGTTTCTTCTTTTAACTTTAAAATCGCATCACTAACTAGTTTTATCGCATCAACATCAAGACCTGAGTCAATTTCATCTAACATCGCAATAGATGGTTTAAGCATCATCATTTGTAAAATTTCATTACGCTTCTTTTCACCACCTGAAAAACCATCATTGACAAAACGATGTGCTAAGTCTTCTTTCATTTTTAATTCTTTGATGCCCTTATCAATTTCCTTAATAAATTTAAATAATGAAATTGGAGTCTCACTTCTGGCATTGATGGCAGCTCTTAAGAAATCAGAGTTGGTAACACCCGCAATCTCTTGAGGATATTGAAGAGCTAAGAATAAACCCTTCTTACTACGAGTATCAACACTCATGCTTAAAACATCTTCACCATTGAAAGTGATAGAACCACCTGTAACTGTATAATTAGGATTTCCCATAATAGTTTGAAGAAGCGTTGACTTACCATTACCATTAGGACCCATGATGGCATGAATTTCTCCCTCTTTTACTACTAAATCTATTCCTTTTAAGATCTCTTTATCTTTTACACTAACATGTAAATCTTTTATTTCTAAAATATTCATCTTTTCACCTCGCTAAAGATTATAACACTATCAATTATTAATGATAAAAAGACTATCCCTAGGTATATGTGAAATTAGACTGAATTATTAGGCTAAAAATTGTTTTAAGTAAGCCACTATTGTATAATTTAGAGGTTTTAGGAGGTTCCAAATGGAATTTAAAGATATTCTTAAAAAATACTGGTTCTTATTACTAGTAGCAATTGGCTTACTAGTATATGTAGTTGTTTATTGTGTGCAAGCTTATTCAAATCGTACTGTTTATGTTAACGCAAAACAAGAAGATGGTAAGTCTATTGTTTATACATTAAATAATGAAAATTATTATGCAGATGACTTATATGAAGAATTATATGCATCTCTTGGTGAAAGTGCTTCTTTAGTTAAGTGGTCAAAGGATGTTATTACTTCAGCTGTAGAAACAACTGATGAAGTAAGCAACATGGCTAATAATTATTACTCTTATATCGTTTCTCAAAACGATAAGACTAAGATTGATACATCACTAAAGAATAGTGGTTACGCAAATGGTTTTGATGATTTAAAGGAATATTGTCTAGATATGGTTAAGTCTCAATTATTCTATAATGACTATTTCCGTAATAACTTTGATACATATGTACCAAACTTACTTGAAACTTTAAAGCCTCGTAAGGTTTATCACATTTTAGTTAAAGTAGCTGATGTGGGTAGTGCAACTGGCGATAATGGTTCTACCGTAAGAAGTGCTAACTTAACAACTGAAGAAACTGAAAACTATAACGCAGTTATTTCAGCTCTAGAAAATGGTGAAGACTTCAAGGAAATCGCTAAGAAGTATTCAGATGATGGTAGTGCAAGTGATGGTGGCTACTTAGGTATCTATACAACAACAAGTTCTAAGAGCACATTTGTGAGTGAATTTGCCAATGCCTTAAATGAAGCTGAAACAGGAACAGTAACCGAACCTGTACTTAGCCAATATGGTTATCATTGGATTTATACAGAAGAAGTTACAAACGATGAACTTAAGGAAAGTGATCAATTCTTAAGTGAAGTAGCTAATAACTATAACTTTGCCTCAATCAAGGCTGTAAAAGAAAAGAGTGATGAGTTAGGTTTTGAGATCGTTAGTGATAAGCTTAATGAAATCATTAATAGCTATATTGAATTAGCTGATAAGGAATTAAACGGAAGCGAGGAAGCTGAATAATGAAAAAGGTATTATTAGTATTAGCATGTTTATTAGCTTTAACAGCTTGTGGTTCTAATCACTATTCAAGTGTGAGTGATGGAACAGAGGTAATCTATAAGGACGCTAAGGGTAATTCATTTACTAAGGAAGACTTATATGAAACAATGAAGAATAATGATGTTACTGACTTATTAAAGATTAACTTGATTAAGAAATTAGCTAACTTTGAGGGTATCGATATGGATGAAATTGTTAATTCTGTTGAGGAACAAACAAATGGTATGATCGATGCAGGATATGAAACATTTATTACTTCATATTATGGTACAGTTGATAACTACAAGAAGAGTTATATCGCCAACGAAGCTTTAACTAGATTAATTAAGGCTGAAGTAGAGGCTAACTTCGATACTTATAAGGAAGACTATAATCCATATAAGGCTGAAATCGTTAAGTTTGATACTAAGGAAGCGGCTGAAGCGGTACTTGAAGCTGTAAATAATTCAGAAAATACATTTGAATATGCATGTACTGAAAATGGTTATACAGATGAGGTAACTGAGAAGTTATATAGTGATAAGGATAGTGATTTACCTGCTGAAGTTAAGGAATATGTCTTAAACGCAACAGAAAATGGTTTATCAGGTGTTATTGAAGTAACTACAGCTATCAATGATTCTGAAGGTAATTCAAGTGTAAACAACACTTATTATCTAGTTAATTTAACTTCTAAGAATGTAGAAGACTTCCATGATGAATTTGTAACTCTAGTAAGCGAAAATATCGATAAGGATACAATCATCAACAAGTTATTAGAAAAGTATAACTTAGAAGTTCATGATCAAAGAATCTATGAATTATTAAAAGCTCAATATGAGGCTGTAAAATAATGTGTATCTTTTGTGAGATTGTTAATGGGAATATCCCTTCTAAGAAAGTCTATGAAGATAATAACTTCTTAGCTATCTTAGATTTAAGTCAAACAACTTATGGTCATACACTAGTTATGCCAAAGAAACATTATGATAACTTCTTAGCTATGCCAGCTAATGAAGCAGGTAAACTTATGGAAGTTGTCAATATTGTAGCTAACAAGATTTATAAGAATCTAAATTGTAATGGATGCAATATCCTTATGAATACTAATGAGGTTGCAGGACAAACAGTTATGCATACTCATGTTCATATTATTCCAAGATACAATGAAAATGATTCTATTGAGATCAAATTCACTGAAAACAAATTCGATCTTGATGAAGTCTTAAATAAGATTAATGGTTAACTTAAAAGACTATCACTTATCCGATAGTCTTTTTTTATTACCCTTAATAAAAAAGGTATCCACATTCATGAATACCTTTTAATAGTTTATTTAATTGTAACAATCTTCATCATGTTAGCACTGCCCTCACCTGTTGGATAACCTGCAGAAATAACTACAAGTTCACCAGGCTTGTGGCCAAAGGCCTTGCATACAGCACTAGCTAATTCATCATCGTTTGTAAGATCATTTTGAACTCTTGAAATAACAGGAGTAATACCGGCATAAGTCTCTAATGCATGTTGAGTTTGTTTATTGAAAGTAACTGCATAAGTAGGACAAGCTGGTCTATATTTAGAAATAACCTTAGCAGTTGTACCACCTTGTGTGAAGACAACAACAGCACCAACAGGAAGTGTTAATGATGCATCAGATACTGCGATACCGATAGCATCTTGAATAGTATCGTGCTTATATTGTTTCATTGTCTCTAAGTGTTCTCTAAATGGGAAGATGTCTTCAGCAGTTTCACAAATTGAAGCCATAGTCTTAACAGCCTCAACTGGATAATCACCAGCAGCCGATTCAGCAGATAACATAACCGCATCACTACCATCTAATACCGCGTTGGCAACATCACTTGCCTCAGCTCTTGTACAACGAGGATTCTTAGTCATTGAATCTAACATATGAGTAGCAGTAATAACTGGTTTACCATATTGGTTAGCCTTCTTGATAATAAGCTTTTGATAAATTGGAACTCTATCTGGACTTACTTCTACGCCTAAGTCACCTCTTGCCACCATTACACCATCGGCAACATCTAAGATTTCATCGATGTTGTCAAAGCCTTCTTGGTTTTCAATCTTAGCGATGATTTGAATACTAGGCTTACCCATTTCAGCGAGAATCTTTCTAATTCTTAAGACATCATCAGCTCTTCTTACAAATGAAGCTGCGATGAAGTCTACATTTTGTTCACAACCAAATCTTAAATCAGCGTCATCTTTTTCAGAAATAAATGGCATAGTTAATTTAACACCTGGAACATTACATCCCTTTCTAGATGCTAAGATACCATTTACTTGAACTTCACACTTTAATTCATCACTAGATGCTTCAACAATCTTTAATTGTTGTTTACCATCGTTGACAAGGATTACATTGCCTTCTTTTACGTCACTAAATAGTTCTGGGCACTTAATAGTAACTCTATCATGACTTCCCATAATATTTTCTTTACATAAAGTAACAATTTCACCCTTTTGGTAAGTTTCCTCACCATTTTCAAAGTCACCAAGACGAATCTCAGGACCCTTTGTATCCAATAAAATGCCTAAATTAAGTCCATTTTCCTTTTCAACTTTTCTAACTAATTCAATATTAGCTAAATGGTCTTTGTGTTCACCATGAGAAAAGTTGAGTCTAACAACATTCATACCAGCATTAGCCATAGCTAAAATAGTTTCATAATTGTTAGAACTAGGACCTAAAGTACATACAATTTTTGTCTGTTTAAATATGCTCATAAAACCTCCAACAAAAAAATATTTTAATCGATTTAACTTGATTATACAAGTCTATCAAACAATCTATATAAATCCCTCTTTGACTCTTTTGGCATGTATAAAGCTTCATCAATTGGCATATTAGTAATTTGATTACTACGAATACCGCAACAGTGTCCGCCAACACCATCTAAAAGTAAATCTACCGCATGTTCACCAAGCCTAGAAGCTAAAACTCTATCATTTGGAGTAGGTGAACCACCTCTTTGAATATGACCCAAAACAGTAGCTCTACCAGAGAAACCAGTTCTAGATGTAATCTTATTAGCCAAAGAATTAACGTCAGTTAATTTTTCAGAAACAATGACAATCGCATGATTTTTACCCTGTCTATCTAGATATGCAAGCTTTTCAATAATAGCCTCTTCATCAAAGCCGGTTTCAGGAGTAACCACAATTTCAGCACCAGTAGAAATACCAGACCAAATAGCCAAGTCACCACATCTATTACCCATAACTTCAACGATTGAACAACGGTGATGTGAACTTGAAGTATCTCTTAATTTATCGACACATTCTACAACGGTATTTAGCGCAGTATCAAAGCCAATTGTAAAATCAGTACCAGCAATATCATTATCGATAGTACCAGGCAAACCAATACAGTTGATGCCCTTTTTAGTTAAAGTTAGAGCACCTCTATAAGAACCATCACCGCCGATGACAACAAGCGCATCAATGTTGTGAGATCTTAACATCTCACAAGCCTTATCTTGAACAGCTTCTTCTTTAAATTCAGGAAGACGTGCAGAACCTAAAATAGTACCACCACGAGATAAAATATCAGAAACACTAGATCTATTAAAGTCTACATAATTGCCTTCAATTAGACCCTTATATCCATCTTTAATGCCAACAACATCAATACCATTAGCTAAAGCGTTACGAGTAACTGATCTAATGGCAGCATTCATACCTGGGGCATCACCACCAGATGTTAAAATACCAATTTTTCTAATCATAAAGTTTCCCTTCTTTTGTTTTGTCCCAACAATACATAACTCTCACTCAATATATCAATTCTTTCTAAAAGCCTTTTTGCTCTCATTCTACTAGTGTTGTTTTTATCATAAGTATAATGTTCGAGTAAATCTTCCTTAGAAAGATTTGAAGTAAATAAAGTAGTTAATTTGTTTTCCATACGATAATCTAAAATATTAAATAATAAATCATCCCTAGAATAAGCACTAACTGACTCAGAACCTATATCATCAATAATCAAATATTTAGACTCTTTAATATCGTTTATGATACGGTCGTAAGTTATTTGATCATTAACTATTAATTGTCTCATTTTGTTTATAAAGAAATTAGACTTAATAAAAGCTATCTTCTCACCATTTCTAGCCAAAGTATTAGCTAAGGCAATGCACATATATGTCTTGCCAACACCCAAATCACCATAGATATATAGTCCTCTTGTTTCTTTATGTTGAGCTATTTTTTCAACTCTAGCATATAATCTTACAAGATTATCGTCTACAAGCTTAATATTCTTTAAAGATAAATTGCTATATTCACTAGGTATATCTGAATATATATAATTAGCTCTTATCTTATCCTCTATTTTCTTTTTAAGATACTTATCACAATAAGTAATATCGTTATAAACAAGATCATCATAATTCAAAGTGATTACTTCGCCTTTTTTGCCCTGTTTACATGTATCAATTCCTGTACAGTTCCTACAAATATTTAAAGATTCGATGCAATCTAAAAAAGGACTTAAATGACTTTGTATATATCCATCACTTATATTATGTTTACTAATAAATTCATTAACATAAGGATACTTTTTAATTAAACTTAGATAATCAATCATCATTGACCTCTCATTCTTTTTATAGCTTCTATTTCTTCAAAAGAAACATCATTATTCATAGAATTATCATACTTAGGCTCGCTAAACTTTTGTCTAGACACAGTCTTCTTGTTTGTACCATTTAATCTATCTAAACAATCTTTAGCTGTTTTTACATCATTGTGATGCATATCATTTGCCAAAGAATAGATATATTTTTCAATTAATTTATTATCATTATTCTCTAACACAAACTCTAATAAGGCATTAATAACTTCGATATTCAAATGATATTCATGTCCAAGTTCAAAGATGATTTTTCTATCTAAGACTGTAGCTTCCTTACCATTTAATTTAGACATTAGAAATGTGATACAAGGAACATTATATGTATCCTCCTCGACACTTCGATATGGAGATATATGTTTTTGACATTTATATCTAAATAAATTCAAATTAAATTCAGGATCATTAGTTTTAATACATGAAAAAACAAGTGGACGCATACTTTCCAAGTCAATGTTATATAAGTCGCCCATCATCGCGATTTCTTCAATCACCTCAGGCGTACGATACTTTATAGGAAAAGCATTTATTTCGCATTCTTTTAAGAAAGCATTTATATCAAAATAAGTACCAAAATTATATTTAACAGTTTCTTGTTTCTTTAAGCCAGCTTCTTTTTCCTTAGTCCAAGAAGAAAGCTCTTGAGGATTAAAACGACATGACACATCATCAAAACCCTTATGCTTACCAAAAGTTTTAGCGTTGCTCAATAGACTTTGATAATAAGTACTACTTGTCTTATTAATTAAGACTCTAGGTAAGATATCATCACTTACAAATTCTTCAATACTCAAAGGATCATTTAAAATAAAAATATAAGTATTTTCATCTTTTTTCTTTAAAGTATTCACCAAACGATACTTATTCAAAAGCTTCAAGCATTCTTCAAATTGATTGATTGAATATCTTAAAGAATTTAAAAGATCATTTAGCTCATAAAAGCGGCTAGAACTATCTTTCAAACACAAAAATTCATATAAATAATGAGCATCATTACCAATCAAAGGGTTATAAAAAAGAATCAAGGCTTTTCGTCTTTTGTAACTTAAATCAACATTTGATTCTACTTTAAATAAATCACTTCCAAGCATGCTCACTTAACCACCTGTCTATCTTCTCATAAAGAGAAAAAAGACTAGAATCATTATATATTATTACATCACTTCTTTCTATCTTCTCTTTTATAGACATCTGGTTTTTTATACGCTGTTTACTTTCTTCAATACTTAATCCTCTATCAACTAATCTTTCTAAAGCAATCTTTTCATCAACTACTACAAGTAATATCTCATCAAAATATTTATCCCAGTTTACTTCAAAAAGTAATGGTACTTCCGCAAAGAAAGGATCATATTTCTTACTTTCATCTTCCATCCTTTTAAGAATCAAAGGATGCATAATTGACTCAAGTAACAGCCTTTTATTTTCATCACTAAAGACAATATTAGCTAATTTCTTTTTATTCAATAAACCATTCTCATAACATTCAGGAAAATAATCAATTAAAACACCACTACTTAAAAGTTCTCTATTTACTTCATCACAGTCAAACACAAAATAGCCCTTACCCCTTAAATAAGCGGCCACAGTGCTCTTCCCCGAACCAATAGTACCTGTAATAGCTATTTTCATTTTTGACAGTTAGGACAATAATAAGTGCCCCTTCCTTTCAATTTAACCTTCTTAATATCACCACCACATTTAGGACAAACTTTCATCGTATGGCATCTTAAAGATTGTTGAAACCTTCCGGTTACACCAAGAGAAGATGTATATGATCTAATGGTAGTTCCACCACACTTAATAGCCTCACCCAATACCTTACGTGTTTCATTTATTAAATTGATAATATCAGTATCACTTAAATCACAGCCTTTTTTAAAAGGACTTACCCCAATGCCGAATAAAATCTCATCATCATAGATATTACCAATACCAGCCACAAAAGATTGATCTAATAATATCTCTTTAATAGGATTTTGTTTCTTCGAAAGATATTTCTTACAGTAATCTAAATTAAATCTCTCATCAAAAGGCTCCGGACCTAACTTCTTAAATATTGAATAATCACCAGTTTTAGGAATAAGCTCCATCCTGCCAAACTTTCTCACATCATGATAAAGAAGCAAATGACCATCATCCAACTTAAAAATAATATGAGTATGCTTATCATACTTGTATCCATCTTCCACATAGAAGTATTTACCTTCCATCCTTAAATGAGAAACAAGTGTAATATCATCCATCTCAAAAAGAAGATACTTACCCCTTCTTTTGAAATCTCTGAAATGTTGGCCAATCAATTTATTCTTAAATTCAGTAACATCACCTTCAACAATCGGTGCATACAAAACAGCGATATCTAGTATCTTCTTATCTTTTATCTTTGTTTCAAGTGTTCTTAAAACAGTTTCAACCTCAGGAAGCTCTGGCATTATTTCGCCTCATACCAATTCTTACCAAGAGATAAAGAAACATCCAAATTAACATCCAACTTATAAGCATTAATCATTGTTTCCTTAACCAACTTTTCCATTATTTCAACCTCATCCTCAGGCACTTCAAAAATCAATTCATCATGTACCTGTAAAATCAACTTAGACTTTAAGTTATTCTCTTTCAAGACATTAGTCATCTTAATCATCGCAATCTTAATAAGATCAGCAGCAGACCCCTGAATTGGTGAATTCATAGCCGCTCTTTTGCCAAATTCTCTTAAAGCCCACTTATTAGACTTAATCTCATCGATATATCTTCTTCTATTAAGCATGGTCTTAACATAACCATTATCTTCACAAAATTTAATCTCCTTATCCATATATTCTTTAATATTTGGATAAGTAATAAAATAATTCTCTATATACTTAGATGCATCCTTATACGACAAAGAAGTCTGATTAGCCAAACCATATTCGCTAATACCATAGACAACACCAAAATTAACAGCCTTAGCATGTCTTCTAATTAAAGGAGTAACATCCTCTTTCTTAACATGGAAAACATCCATCGCAGTTAGAGTATGAACATCAATGCCCTTATTAAAGGCATCTATCATCTTTTGTTCATGAGCTAGGGCAGCTAATACCCTTAACTCAATTTGTGAATAGTCACAAGATAGAATTAAGTGATTAGCTGATGGTTTAAAGGCCTTTCTAATCTCTCTTAATTCCTCATCCCTAATAGAGATATTTTGCATATTAGGTTCACTGCTTGAAAGTCTACCTGTAGCCGTTGAAGTTTGTGAGAAAATAGAATGAATCTTACCATCACTACCTATATATTTCTTTAATCCTTCAGCATAGGTAGAATTCAATTTAGAATATTTACGATAATCAAGAATCTTAGAAATAATTGGATGATAATCAACCAACTTATTAAGTACTTCTGCATCAGTGCTATCCTTTTTTAGATTAGGTAAATCTAGTTTGTTGTAGATGATATCTTTAAGTTGCATTGGTGAATTAATATTAAATTCTTCACCTGCCAATGTATAGATATCATCTTGTAGTTCCTTTAACTTTTCATTAGTCTTAGAAGCTATTTTATCTAATTCACTAATATCACAAGAAACACCCTCTTTTTCCATCTCGTATAAGACATAAGAAAGCTCTAATTCGATATTTTTATAGTAATCTAGTAAATCATATTCTTTTAATTTATCCAAAGCTTTAGGATAAATATCCACCATATATGAAGCTACTTCAAAGCTATAATTCAATACTTCACTTTCATTAAATTCCAATGGTTTCTTAATCGTTCCAAAGATATCCTTTAAATGTTTCTTTAAACTATGACCCCACGCATGACAAATCTTTGGTAAGTCATTATGGTTGTTGTTGATTAAAAAACACATCAAGAAAATATCATCGGTATTTTTACCAATAGAAATATTGTGATAATCAAGATGATGTTTAATATCCTTTAGTCCATAGACTATTTTAGGCTTATCACTAGCTAAGAATGCTAATGCATCTTCATCCTTCTTTAAATCTTGAAAACTAATATATTCTCTATTATCTTTATCCGCAAAAACAACACCATATAAAGATCTTTCATAATAAGAAAAATCATCTGATACAAAGTAGATAAAAGGATTATCAAAAATAGTAATCTTATTTACTTTCTTGCCCTCAATCACCTTTGGCTTACTTGCATATTGTTTATTAATCAAAGAATACATCTCATATTTTTCAAAGAAAACATTCTTCCCCTCTTCATCGATATCCAACTTAATATCATCTAAGTTAACATCTAAATCATAGTCAGTAAGAATAGTAGCTAACTTCTTAGAAGTAAAACATGATTCTTTAGCATTAATCAATTTTTCTTTTAACTTGCCCTTGATTTCATCTATATGTTCATAGATTCCCTCACAAGTATCATATTCATTTAAAAGCTTTGTAGCGGTCTTTTCACCAACACCATCTACACCCTTGATATTATCCGATTTATCGCCAGCAAGCCCCTTAAAATCGATGATTTGATAGGGTTTTAAAGTATACTCATCATATAAAGCCTTCTCATCTAAAATACCAATATCAGACATACCCTTTTTCATGCAACAAATCTTAATATGCTTATTATCATCAATTAATTGAAATAAGTCGTGGTCACTTGAAAAGATTGAAATATCACCATCAAACTTATTAGCTAAGATACCAATAATATCATCAGCCTCAATCTCATCATATTCTAAATACTTAATATTATAGGCATTAAGCATATCTCTTACCAAAGCAAATTGTTCAACTAGTTCAGCAGGTGTTTCTTTTCTGCCTGCCTTATAATCAGGTGTCATCTGATGTCTAAAAGTAGCCTTACCCTTATCAAAAGCTACGCAACAATAATCAGGCTCTACCATCTTTAAAGCCTTATTAAGCATATTCGCAAAAGCATATACCGCATTAGTATAGGCTCCAAAAGATGTTTTCATGATATTAGAAAAACTAGTCGCATAAAACGCCCTAAATAAGACGGAATTACCATCAATTAATAAAATTTTCATCCCTATTATTCTCCTTCAGAAGATACGATTGAATTTAAGACAGCAAGATTCTCATACATCAAAGTTAGATAATCCTTGTTGTCAGTTCTTTGAGTAGTGGTCAAAGAAGAAATATTAGAAAGATTAACTCGCTTTAAGTTCAATTCTTTTTCAAGACTTGAAAATAAATCAAGCATCTTCTCAGACATATTTGGTTCATAAACAATATATTCAACCTTATCAGCAATAATTCTATCTTTAATAATTTGTAATTCTGATTCAGTTGGCAAAGCTCCATATTTTGATAAACAAACAGGATAAACTTCAATTCCATAAGCCTTTTGCCAAGATCCAAAAGATGGAGTCATTGAAACAAACTTAATGTGCTTATTCTCTTTTACAAGAGTTGTAGCTAAATTTTGATAAGCAGCATCTAAAGTGATTAAATCATTTTCTAAAGTCTTATAATTCTCTTCAAAATATGCAGCTTGTTCAGCATAATTGCTAGATAAATTTGTATAGATTTGTTTAGCCATAGATAACATACCAATAGGACTTAGCCATAAGAATAAGTCATTAGTATAAGTATTTGTTTCCGCAAACATCTCACCATCATAATATGGATTTTCTACATAAGTAACAGTACCATTAACATTTACTGGTGTATAGCGTTTAAAAGAATAGATACTTGAAGCACTTAAATCAACCTTGCTGGCATCAGAATCCAAAATTTCATTACCATAAATAGTCATATATGGTTCTAAACCATTGATATAGTAAAAAGAAATAGTATTATCGATGATATCTTGATAATTTGAAACGATATTAGCATTTTGAATATCAGCACCATTTTGAATGGAAATAGTCTGAATTCGATCACCACCGATTCTATTCAATAAATATCCAATAGGATAACAAGTATATGTATGATATGTTTTTACACCCTTGCTAGTAGTACAAGCGCATAAACAAAATATTGTTAGTAGACATAATAATTTCTTAAAAAACTTCATACCACGATTATACAACAAAATGCCCTCTTCTAATTTTAGAAAAGGACATTTCACAAATAATTCATATAGTTACTTAGAAAGCTTAATGTAATAAATAGGATTACCCAAATCCTTAAACTTTGTCTCATAACCAGTTAAAGGCTCATCGCGCTTAATAGAATGATAATCATAATTGATATCTAAGGTCTTTAAATTAGCTTCTTTAAAGTACTCTAATGAGTCCATAAAGAAGTCCTTGTTATCAGTCTTAAAGATAATAATTCCATCATCCTTTAAAAGTTCCTTATACTTTTTTAAGAAAGTTGGATAAGTAAGTCTTCTTTTATGATGACCAGACTTCGGCCAAGGATCAGAGAAATGTAAATAAATACGATCAATGGAACCCTTATTTATATATTCTTCAATCTCATTAGCATTTCTTAATAAGACCTTAAAGTTATCTAATTCATATTCAGAAGCCTTAATAATTGCCCTTGCCACACAGGTTTCATCTTTTTCAAGACCAATATAATAGATATCTTTATATCTTTTGGCACTATCACAAATAAAATCACCCATACCCATTCCTATTTCTAGATAAATTGGCATAATAGTCTCAAATTCTTTTAAATCTTCTAAAAGATAAACCTTTTCTTCATCTAAGAAAGGTCTAACCCATTTCTTCTTTCGCATTCGCATGAAAGAATTATACCATAAGAAAAACTCGGATTTCCGAGTTCATCTACATTAGCCAAGCATACCGCCATCAACTCTTAGT
>CAKUQM010000034.1 GCA_934675465.1 uncultured Erysipelotrichaceae bacterium
AACAAAACCAGAAGAATTCAAGGAAGTTAAACCAAAGAAAAAGGACTGTTAGAAATTAGTCATTTCGTAACAGCCCCTTTTAATTGTGTTGACTATTTAAGAACGAATTCTTTAGTTTCGCCATTAACCTTTACTACTAGGTATTTAGCTTCTGGCTTAACATATACATCTACTCCCTCAACGCTTTTTAAAGTGATTTTATTATCTTTAAGTACAGCTTTGATTTCAGCATCAAGATCAGTAATGTTTACATCTTTTTCATCAAATTGAACAACAGTGTTAATTTTCATAAGAAATGTCCTCCCTATAACAACAATTCTATTCTTTTTTTAATCAAAATCAAATTTTTCCAATAATTCCCTTAATTCCATCAAAGGACGATTAGGCTTGTGCTCAATTTTATAGTCTTTCTTAAATAACTCATATCTTTCAATGAATTCTCTAGATGACATTCTATTAGCACCATTGGCGAAGACTCTTAATTGTTCAAGATAATCACTAGTTACAACAATCACCTTATAGTCTTTGGTTAATTCCTTAGTTTTAACTTCAATATATTCATCAGCTGTTTGTTTATTCTTGGTATAGACAATAGTGATGTTGTCATGAGTTATTGTTCTAGCTCTTTTTTCTTCTGTCTTATAAGCATCAAAGACCAGAACACATTGAGCATTCACATAACCACCAAAGTCACAGACCATATCAACTACCTTATCTCTTAAGATTTGAAAGTCTTCTTCCCTATATTCTTTAAGTGTATGTAAAAGATTATAACCATCCACGATATAGATAATCTCTTTATAGACAACCTCTTTCTTTTCTTCTTTTGTTTCTTCTTTCTTGGTATAGACCCTGGTCTTTTGTTTATAAGTGTTATTAAAGACACGGTTTAATTCTTCATTAGAAATAGTTTGTCTTTCATATGTGTATGGAACATACTCCTTAGGTTCTTCTATTTCTTCCTCACATTCAGATTCGAGCCCAGATTCGTGCCCGACATAATACGCAACAGTGGCATCAATATTAAACCTAGCCTTCAATAGTTTTAAGACGATTTCTTCCATTAAAGGACTATTAACATAGATGGTGACCTTATCATCTACTAATTGAATATTTAATTCAGGTAGTTGTTTATTGATGGGTTTAATCTTATTGAATAAGTCAAAACTACTTAGTTTAGTTTCAATTACCTTGTTGTTTATAGGTGGTGTGGTTTGTATATTATTTAACCCTGGCAAATAAGTACCAGCATCATACTTAAGACCCTTGATGGCTACAATATCATTTTGATTAGCTACTTGAATAGGTGTGTAGTTATTACCACTTATTTGATACATTTCATTGATCTTATTATCTTTATCAAATTGAGTTTTGTTTAATAGGGTACCACTTAAAACTTTGACAATCGCATTGCCATTTTCATCATAACGATAGATGTAGGCACTTAGATTATTGTTGTTGGTGTTGGGTGTAGTGTAGTTTTTGATTGTGCTTAAAAGGAAATCGATGTTTATATCCTTTAGGGCAGAGCCTTTAACTAAGGGAATGATATTGTGGTCTATTAGTTCTTGGTTTAGGTTGGTGATTAAGCCTGTTAATAATAGTTCTTCTAAGTCATTTATTTCTAAGATATTAGGACTGATGTCTGATTTTAATCTATTTAAGATAGTATCATCATCTTCCTTGGCAATGTCCATTTTATTAAGAAAGATAAAAGTTTTAATTTTGTTTCTTTTAAGTTCTTCATAAATAATCTTAGTGTTAGTAAGATTTTGTTGGGTGGCAGATACTACAAGGATGGCATAGTCAAGGATTTTAAGGGCACGTTGTTGTTCGGCTTTAAAATCTTTATGGCCTGGGGTATCGATATAAATGAAGTCTTGATTATCGTATTTGAAGAAGGCTTCTTTGTTGAAGAGAGTGATGCCTTTTTCTTTTTCGATTTTGTCAAAATCAAGGAAGGTGTCTTTGTAATCTACCCTTCCTTTCTTTCTGATCATGCCACATTTATATAAAAGGCCCTCTGCAAGGGTTGTTTTTCCTGCATCTACGTCTGCTAAGGCTCCAATAACTATTTTTTGCATGCTATAATTGTATAATAATTGGATAAAAACAGGGGGAAAAGTATGAATGATGTAAGAGTCATTGAGGTAAAGCAGTCCGTTTTCGCCAATAACGAAAAGAGGGCTTCTTTGTTACGAGATGAACTAAAGAAGAAGAAAACTTATTTATTGAATGTGATGTCTTCACCTGGTTCTGGTAAGACAACTACTTTAGTTAAGACTATTAACCTATTAAAGAATGATTTAAAGATTGCGGTTATGGAAGCTGATATTGATTCTGATAAGGATGCGATTACTGTTTCAAGAGAGACAGGGGTTGATTCAATTCAAATCCATACTGGTGGTATGTGTCATTTGGATGCTGATATGACAGCACAGGGAATTCATGAATTAAGTGGTGAATATGATTTGATTATTTTGGAGAATGTAGGAAATCTTGTATGTCCTGCAGAATTTGATACGGGTGCTTGTAAGTCTATAAGTATCTTGTCAGTGCCTGAGGGTGATGATAAGCCGCTTAAGTATCCTTTGATGTATCAAGTGTGTTCGCTTGTGTTGATTAATAAAATTGATGTATTACCTTATTTCGACTTTGATGTTGAGAAGTGTAAGGAGTATATAAACAAACGTAATCCGAAGTGTGGGGTTTTAAAGATTAGTGCTAAAAACGGGGATGGCATTGAACAGTTTGTAGAATGGCTTAAAAAAGAAGTTGCAGATTGGAAGGAGAATTAATAATGCCAGAGATGTCTAAGACGATCGTTCCGCCAAAGATGGGGGACAAAGAACCTAGTGAGAAGATTCTTGCCTTAGGTAAGAAGATTACTGACGTAGCTAAACATAAGCTACACGGGCTTACTTCAGATGATCCAGAATATTGGGGTTTAGCTGGAATTGTTTCTGAAAAGATGGCCGATGTTGCCTTAAAGATGGATTTACGTACACCATATACTTTTAATGAATTAGTTAAGTTGAATCCTGAATTAAGTGAAGAGAAATTACAAGAATTATTGGATCAAATGTCTTTTATAGGATTATTGGAATATGATTATGGTTATCATTATGATCATAATGGTAGAACAGCTCCTCAAAGTGAGAGACGTTATATTCTTCCTATGTTTGTGCCAGGTTCTGCTGAATTATTTAATATGGATGAAGATCCTGTGACTGGTGAGAATAATAGATTAAAGACTAATCCTGAATTAGCTACTTTCTTTGAGAGAATGACTTATATCCCTCTTAAGGGTATTACGCAAATAGTACCTCCAGGTGGTGCTGGTATTGGTATGCATGTTGTTCCAGTTGAGAAGGCTATTTCAATGGAGAATAAGAAAGTTGATCTTGAGCAATTATCATATTGGTTAGATAAGTATGAAGGTAAGATTGGTGTTGGCCAATGTTCATGTCGTGCAAGTCGTAAGGTTTTAAATGAGGGTTGTGGGGACGATCCTCAAGCATGGTGTATTGGTGTTGGTGATTTCGCTGATTACTGTGTTGAGACTGGTAAGGGTAGAAATATTACCAAGGAAGAGGCTTTAGAAATTTTAAAGAAGGCTGAGGATTTAGGTTATGTTCATCAAATTACTAATATTGATGGTAATAATAAGATCTTTGGTATTTGTAACTGTAATGTAAATATTTGTAATGCTTTACGTACTTCACAATTATTTAATACGCCTAATATGTCTGCGAGTGCTTATCGTGCTAAGGTTGAGGCAAGTAAGTGTGTTGCCTGTGGTAAGTGCGTAGAGGTTTGTCCTGCCGGTGCTGTTAAGCTTGGTCAAAAGTTATGTAAGGCAGATGGTTCAATGGTTAAATATCCTCGTCATGAGCTTCCTGATGCGATGAAGTGGGGCGAAGATAAGTATGATGAGAACTATCGTGATAATAATAGAATCAATTGTTATGACACAGGTACTGCACCATGTAAGAGCGCATGTCCGGCTCATGTTTCTGTTCAGGGTTATTTGAAGAAGGCTGCAGAAGGCAAGTATGATGAGGCTTTAGCTTTAATTAAGAAGGATAATCCATTCCCTGCAATTTGTGGTCGTGTATGTAATAAGAGATGTGAAGAGGCTTGTACTAGAGGTACAATCGACAGAGCTGTTGCGATTGATGATGTTAAGAAGTTTATCGCTGATTTAGAGCTTAAGGAAGAGAACCGTTATGTTCCTAAGGTTAATATGGCTGTCTCTCCTGCAAGAAAGATTAAGATGGATAAGTGGCCACAAAAGATTGCGATCATTGGTGCTGGTCCTGCAGGTTTAAGTGCTGCTTATTATTTAGCTACTATGGGTTATGTTCCTACAGTGTTTGAAAAGAATGCAGAACTAGGTGGTATGCTGCGTTATGGTATTCCTTCATATAAGTTGGAGAAGGATGTTATTGATGCTGAAATCGATGTTCTTAAGAAGTTAGGTGTTGAGTTTAGATGCAATACTGAGGTTGGTAAGGATGTTACTATCGAAGAGCTTAAAAAGGATGGTTATAAGGCGTTCTATGTAGCTATTGGTTGTCAAGGTGGTAGATATCCTGGTGTTGATAATGATCATGCAGAGGGTACTTATATCGCTGTTGATTATCTAAAGGATGCTTATGAAAATAGAGACACTAAGTTTGAGGGTGATGTAGTTGTTGTTGGTGGCGGTAATGTTGCGATCGATTGCGCTAGGACTGCTCATCGTCAGGGTGCTAAGAATGTTAATATGTTCGCTCTTGAGACTAGAGAATCTATGCCTGCATCATTAGATGAAATAAAAGAGGCTCTTGAAGAGAATGTTGTGATTAATAATTCTTGGGGTCCTAAGGAATTAAAGGCTGATGAAAGTGGTAAGGTTACTTCTATTGTGTTTAAGAAGTGTACAGCTACTATTGTTGATGGCAAGTTTAATCCTCAATATGATGAAAATGAGACAATGGAGATTGTATCTGATAAGGTAATCTTTGCGATTGGTCAAGCTGTTGTATGGGGTGATATGTTAAAGGGAACTAGTGTTAAGTTCCATCATGGCAATTATCCAATTGCTGATAAGCTTACTTATCAAACAGATGATGAGGATATCTTTGTCGGTGGTGATGTTTATACAGGTCCTAAGTTCGTGATTGATGCGATTGCACAGGGTCATATGGCTGCTGAGAGATTGCATAGACATGTTCATGAAGGTGCAAGCTTAACAATTGGTCTTGATAGAAGAGAGTTCATTGAGTTTGATAAGAACGATATCTTGGTTAATGATTATGATCATGCTCAAAGACAAGTTGAGGGTCTAAAGGGCATTAAGAATCCTGATATGTCTTTCAAGGATAATAGAGCTGGTTTAACTGAGGAACAAGTTCGTATTGAGACTAAGAGATGCTTAGGTTGTGGTGCTTCTGTAGTGGATCCTCATAAGTGTATTGGTTGTGGTTTGTGTACCACAAGATGTGAGTTTGATGCGATTAAGTTACATAGAACTCATCCTGAGGCTACTAAGATGATTAAGGCTGAGGATAAGTTTAAGGCTATTCTTCCTTATGCTGCAAAAAGAGCTGTTAAGATTGCCTTACATATTAAGCCAAAAGAAGTTGATGACTAATGCATGAGCTTGGTGTAGTGTTTTATGTCATAGATGAGTGTGAGAAATTGGCTAAGGAAAACAATGTTGAGCATATCAATTCGGTTACGATTGAGTTAGGTACTGTTAGTGGGGTAATTGATAATTATCTTGTGGATTGTTGGAATTGGGCTGTTAGTAAGCACGAGATTATGACTAATTGTGAACTGAAGATAGAGAAGATTAAGGCTATAACACATTGTGAGGATTGTGGACAAGATTATAATACGATTGTTTATGGTAAGGTATGTCCGCATTGTCAAAGTGAGAATACTTATCTTCTTCAGGGAAATGAATTTAATATAAAAGAAATGGAAGTCGTTTAGACTTCCATTTGTTACTTTTTAAAGTTTTTAATATCCACATCTAGTGGTTCATCTATTTTTTCGCCTACGTATTTGCCGTTTTTCTTTCTTTGTTTGACGCATTCGTTTAAGATGTATTCTATTTGACCGTTGATGCTTCTAAAGTCGTCTTCTGCCCAAGCGGCAAGTTCATCATAGAGTCTTTTAGAGATTCTAAGTGGTACTTGTTTCTTGTTGTCGGCCATTAGTATAGTGATCCTGAGTTAACGATTGGTTGTGCGTCTTTGTTGCCACATAGTACTACTAGAAGGTTAGATACCATTTGGGCTTTTCTTTCATCATCAAGGTCTACTACGTTGTTTTCTTTTAGTCTATCTAAAGCCATTTCGACCATGCCAACAGCACCATCAACAATCATTTTTCTAGCGTCGATAATAGCTGCAGCTTGTTGTCTTTGTAACATTACTGAGGCAATTTCTGGAGCATAGGCAAGGTATGTGATTCTAGCATCGATGATTTCAAGTCCTGCTTCTTTTACTTTTTCTTGAATTTCTTCTTTGATTCTTTTAGCTACCACTTCACTTGAGCCTCTTAGCGATCCATCATCGGCAATACCATCTCCTGTGGTGTCAATGTTGCTTGAAACATCATATGGGTAGATTCTAACAACGTTTCTTAAAGCGCTGTCACATTGTAAACTTAAATATTCTTTGTAGTTGTCTACGTTGAATACAGCTTTATAAGTGTCAGATACTTTCCAGATAACGGCGATACCGATTTCTACAGGGTTACCAAGGCAGTCGTTTATTTTTTGAACTTGGTTGTTTAGTGTCATCATTTTTAGAGAAATCTTGTTGTTTCCAACTTGAATGTCATTGGTTTGTACCAAATTGGCTTGTACTAAAGTATTCTTGTTGACGTCACCACTTTGGCTTAGTTTTGTCTTGGCTGCAGGGTTGATTGATGTACAGAATGGATTGACAAAGTAGAAGCCTTCGCCTTTTAAAGTTCCAATATAGTCACCAAATAGTGTTAGTACTAATGCTTCTTGGGGTTTTAATACCTTTAGACCTGGCATTAAAAAGAAGTCACCTACAAATAGGATTATGCTTATTACTATTAATAGTATGTTGTCACTGTTGGCTCCAAATATAAATAGTAATATTGATCCAAAGAATATAAGTGCGATTAGTATTAGCATGCTCATGCCGTTTCTTTTCTTGTTTAGGATAATTTCGTTCATATATATCCCTCCTTTGATATCAATATGATATCACTTTAATATGTGTTGTCAATTATCTTGTTTTAGCGATAAATATGTTAATTAAGGCGCAAAATTGTTATAATATGTACGGTTATAGGAGGAAATTTCGAATGGCTAAAAAATTAGTTACTGATTTAGATGTAACTGGTAAGAAAGTTATCGTCAGAGTTGATTTTAATGTTCCACTAAAGAGTGGTGAAATCACAGATGATAATCGTATCGTTGCTGCTTTACCAACTATTAAGTATTTAGTTGATAATAAGGCAAAAGTTATTTTAATGTCTCACCTTGGTAAGATTGATTACAAGAAGACTGAGGAAGAAATTGCAGCTGCTAAGAAGAAGAATAACATGGCACCTGTTGCAGTTAGACTACAAGAATATCTAAAGGATACTAAGGTAGTTTTTGTTGATGCAACTAGAGGTGAAGCTCTTGAGAAGGCTGTTGCTGAATTAAAGGACGGCGAAGTTCTTTTAATGCAAAACACTCGTTATGAAAAGGGTGAATCTAAGAATGATGAAGAACTTGGTAAGTACTGGGCTTCTTTAGGTGATTTATTCGTTTCTGATGCGTTTGGTTCAGTTCATAGAGCTCATGCAAGTACTGTTGGTATTGCAAGTCATTTACCAAATGCTGTTGGTTTCTTAATTGAAAAGGAATTAAAGTTCTTAGGTGATGCTGTTGAAAATCCTGTAAGACCTTTCGTTGGTATCTTAGGTGGTGCTAAGGTTGCTGATAAGCTTGCAGTTATTTCAAACTTACTTGAAAAGTGTGATACTTTGATCATTGGTGGTGGTATGGCTTATACTTTCTTGAAGGCTCAAGGTAAGGAAGTTGGTTTGTCACTTGTTGATGATTCAAAGTTAGATTATTGTAAAGAGATGATGGAAAAGGCAGAAAGCTTAGGTAAGAAGTTATTACTTCCTATCGATACAGTTGTTTGTGCTGGTTTCCCTGATCCAATTGATGCTCCAGTTGAGACTGAAGTTGTTGCTAGTGATGCTATTCCTAGTGATAAGGAAGGTCTTGATATTGGTCCTAAGACTGCAGAATTATTTGCTGAGGCTGTAAAGAGCGCAAAGACTGTAGTTTGGAATGGTCCTATGGGTGTATTTGAAAACCCTACTTTAGCTGTTGGTACTAATGCTGTTGCTCAGGCTTTAGCTGAATGCGATGGTACTACTATCGTTGGTGGTGGTGATAGTGCAGCTGCTATTAAGAAGCTTGGTTATGCTGATAAGGTAAGCCATGTTTCAACAGGTGGTGGCGCTTCTCTAGAATTCTTAGAGGGCAAGGGACTTCCTGGTGTTGATGTAATTGAGGAGAAATAAGAAATGAGAACACCTATTATTGTTGGCAACTGGAAGATGAATAAGACTATTGCTGAAACAGAAGAATTTTTAAAGGAAATCGATCCATATATTGAAGGTATTACTTCAGCTCAATATGGTATTGCTACTCCTTATACTGATTTATATGTTGCAGTTAAGAATAGTAAGAATTTAGTAATTGGTGCTGAAAACTGTCACTTTGAGGACAATGGTGCTTTCACTGGTGAAGTTTCAATTCCAATGTTAAAGGAAATCGGTATCGCTTCTTGCATTATCGGTCATAGTGAGAGAAGACAAATGTTTGGTGAAACTGATGAAGCTGTTAATCTAAAGGTTAAGAAGTTATTAGCTAATGACATTATGCCTATCATGTGCTGTGGTGAAACTGAAGCAGAATTCGATGCTGGTAAGACTGAAGAAAGAATCAGATCTCAAGTTAGCTTAGGTTTAGCTGGTCTTGATGCTGAGGATGTTAAGAAGGTTGTAGTTGCTTATGAGCCAATTTGGGCTATTGGTACTGGTAAGAGTGCTAATACTGAAATTGCTGAAAAGTGCTGCGCTATTGTTAGAGATGAAATCAGAAAGATGTATGGCGATGCTGCTGATGCAGTTAGAGTTCAATATGGTGGTTCTGTAAAGCCTAACAATATCAAAGAATATATGGCTATGGAAGATATCGATGGTGCATTAATTGGTGGTGCAAGTTTAAAGGTTGATTCTTTCAAAGAAATTATTGATGCTACAAAGTAAAAGGTAAGGAGAAAAAATTAAATATGCCTAGAATTATTGATGTTTATGCAAGAGAGGTAATCGACTCTCGTGGTAATCCAACTGTTGAAGTTGAAGTTGTAACTGAATCTGGTGCTTTCGGTAGAGCTATGGTACCTTCTGGTGCTTCTACTGGTGAAAGAGAAGCTCTTGAATTAAGAGATGGCGATAAGAGCCGTTTCCAAGGTAAGGGTGTTTTAAAGGCTGTTGAAAACGTTAATGCTATCATCGGTCCTGCAATCTTGGGTATGGATGTTACTGATCAAGCTGCTATTGATAAGGCTATGATCGAACTTGATGGTACTAAGGATAAGAGCAAGTTAGGTGCTAATGCTACTTTAGGTGTTTCATTGGCAGTATGCAGAGCTGCTGCTGATTACTATGATATGCCTTTATACAAGTATATCGGTGGTGCTAATGGTAAGGTATTACCAGTTCCTATGATGAACGTATTAAATGGTGGTAAGCATGCTGATTCTTCTGTAGATATGCAAGAATTCATGATTATGCCAGTTGGTGCTCCTTCATTCAAGGAAGCTATCAGATGGTCTGCTGAAGTATTCCATACTTTAAAGAAGGTTTTAACTAAGAAGGGTTATAACACTGCTGTAGGTGATGAAGGTGGTTACGCTCCATCTTGTACAGAAGGTAACGAAGAACCTCTTAAGTTAATCGTTGAAGCTGTTAAGGAAGCTGGTTATGAACCTTGGAAGGATTTCGGTATTTGTCTAGATCCTGCTTCAAGTGAATTCTATAATGAAGAAACTGGTAATTATGAATTAACCAAGTCTGGTCAAGGCGTTAAGACTACTGATGAAATGATCGATATGTATGCTGATTGGTGCGAAAAGTATCCAATTCTTTCTATCGAAGATGGTCTTGCTGAAAACGACTGGGATGGTTGGAAGAAGTTAACTGATAGATTAGGTAAGAAGATCCAATTAGTTGGTGATGACCTATTCGTAACTAACGTTGAATACTTACAAAAGGGTATTGAACTTGGTGTTGCTAACTCAATCTTAATTAAGTTAAACCAAATCGGTACTTTAACTGAGACTTTAGATGCTATCGAATTAGCTAAGACTCATGGTTACACTGCTGTAGTTTCTCACAGATCTGGTGAAACTGAAGATACTACAATTGCTGATCTAGTTGTTGGTGTAAATGCTGGTCAAATTAAGACTGGTTCTATGTCAAGAACAGATAGAATCGCTAAGTACAACCAATTAATGAGAATTGAAGATGAACTTGGTGAAATCGCTCAATACAAGGGTAAGAAAGCTTACTACAACGTTGACATTAAATAATTTAAGTTAAGGAGCAATTGCTCCTTTTCTTTTATATGCGTTTAATTGAATGTATATAAAAGAAAAAGAATATCTATTTTAATAGATATTCTTCAGTCGGTTGAAATAAAGTATTAAGGCCCATTTTTGCATCTTCAATTAGATTAGATTCACCATAGCGGAAACACCACTTGATATTAAAACCACGAATTATTGCGTAAGAGCACCACACTAAATCATCAGTTAAAGCAGTGGTTTTGATTTCGCCATTTTTTTTGGCGATTTCAATAAAATTGTGTAAGGCGGTTGCTAATTTATCATCTACGTACATGTAGTTATCAGATAAGCCTTTTGATGTACGTGAAAGACAACAATGAGTCATAATATCAGCTCCTAGCTCAATTTGCTCATATAAAAAAGGTTTATATATTTCCCATATTTGTTGGTAAGTTGAATTACTATCTTTGTAGAAAATAATTTTTTCTTTGGCAACAATAGTCAAGTAGTCACCAATGGCATCGAATAAGCTCTCTTTGTCTTTGAAATAATAATAGAAGGCATTTCTAGTAACTTTGGCTTCATGGCAAATTTCACTGATTTTGACATTGTTAACACCTTCTTTTTTATACAAGTCGATGGCGCTTTGGACTATGATTAATTTTGTATCTTTTTGTTTCATAACACACCTTAATTGTAACTGATTTATGAGTTATTTTCATGTGGTAATCCTTAATAATTGAAAAAACATAGGAAAGATGCGATCGATTATAAAAAATTTTATAAATATTTCACAAAATTTGTTGACATATTCACAACCAAGGCGTATTTTTATAAGTGCAATACATATGTATTGTAAATTAATACATATGTATTATTTCTTTTAAGATTAGAAAAGGAGAGAGAAATGAAAAAAATTAAATTACCATTTCATTATGCATGGGTTGTTGTAGTGGCAACTATCTTAATGAACTTCTTCTACGCGATTGTTTATAGCTCATTTGGTATGTACGGAGCTTCTATTTTAGCTAAGTTCCCAGATATGTCTAGAACTTCTTATTCACTTGTGCCAACTTTGCATTCAGTATGGTGCACGGTTTTCTTGTTAGCGTATGGTAGCATCGTTAAAAAGTTAGGCTTTAGAAAAGTAATCTTTTTAGGCGGTCTTGGTCTAACTGCAGGTTATATTATCTATTCATTAGCTAACAATATTACGATGTTCTATGTTGGAACTTTCTTTGTAGGTATGTTCCCTGCATTTTGTTCTTCTTCAACTACTGGTGCTTTGTTTACTAGATGGTTTGGCAAGAATAATACAACACTTCTTTCCATTTCAATGGCAATTGGTGGTTTTGGTGGCACCATTGGCGCTAATATTGTAGGTAAATGGTTATCAACTATTGGCTATGAAGCATCATTTAGAAATTGTGCTATTTTGACTGCTGTTGTTATGCTTGTAATTGCCTTACTTGTTCAAAACGATCCAAAAGATGTTGGTACTGAAATGTTATGGGCATCTGAAGTTGAAAACAAGGAAGCTGCAGAAGGCGAAAAACCAGGTTATACTTTAAAACAAGCTATGAAGACTTATAACTTCTGGGCAATGGTTGGTATTTTCTTGTTGTTTGCAGCCGCTTTCTATGCTGCGTATGCAAATGTAACTTTATATATGGCCGACTTGGGTTGGGACCCTACTGTATATGGCGCTATTTTCGGTGTTATTAATACTGCTAATGTTATCGCTATGTTGTGTGGCGGTTATATTGTAGATAAAATTGGTGCTAGAATTACTATTTTAGTATTGTGTGCTTGTTATGCTGCAGTTGCTTTTATCTTAGGTTTTACTACTCCAACGGTTCCAATGATGTATTTAGTATCTGTATTATTGGGAATTTGCTGGTTATTCTGCAAAGTATTGCATACTCCTTTAGCTTTATGTTTTGGTAAAAAGGATACACCTGCTATTATTGCAATTTTAACTTCTTGCATTACTGTTGGTGCTTCAGTTGGTATTCCTGTTGCTAATATTGTTTATGATGCAACGGGTTCTTATGCAGCTTTGTTTAAAGGCTTGTTGGGAGTACTTGTTATATGCCTAATCTTTGCGTTTACTGGTGTACGTAAAGTTAAGGGTTACGATAAAGTTGGCGGTCCTGATGCTAAATAATTAATATGGGTTATCTTGCTATTATTGTAGGTTTTGCAGTATTGGTGATTTTATGCATGAAGAATGTGCATGTTATTATGGCATCATTCTTCGCTGCTTTATCTGTTGCCTTGATTGCAAATTTGCCTTTAGAAGAATCTTTAATTACTACTTACTTCACAAGATTTGGATCAATAGCAGCTTCTTTATTTCCAATGTTCTTATTTGGTAGCATTCTTGCTGAACTATATACAGCAAGCGGTGCTCCCTCAACAATTGCTGATAAAGTATCAACCGCTTTATTTACTAGGGCCAAAACAGAAAAAATGAAGTATGTTTATGGTTATCTTTCTGTTATTGTTGCTTCAGCAATACTTTGTTATGGGGGGGATTAATGCAGCAGTTGCTTTAATCGCTATTTATCCTATTGCTCTTGGCATTTTTGAAAAAGCAAATATTCCAAAGCGTTTTATCATGGGTGCTATTTGTGGTGGTGCTTTCACATTTGCTTTGAGTGGTCCTGGTTCGCCACAACCAACCAATGTTGTCGCGATGGCAATCGGTACTTCCTCGACATGTGGTTTTGTTGCAGGAGTTATAGGCGCAATCGTTGAAATAGTTACAACTGTTGTGATTCTTTCAACTTTAACAGTTAAAGCCAAAGCTAATGGCGAATGCTTTAAATTAGGTCCAAAAGACACAATGGCTAAGCCTATGGGTAATATGCCCTCACTTTTATCTTGTTTATTACCTATTGTGTTCTTGTTGGTTGTCTTTAATATTTTAAAGATCAACATTTCGTTCTCGATTGCTTTAACAGCAATTGTTGCAGCTATTATTTTTTATCCGCAATTAAAAGGTGTTGGCATCTTTAAAGCAATAAATTGCGGTGCAGCAAAGTCTTTATCGCCAATAGGTGCAATCGGTACAGTAAATGGTTTTGCAGCTGTTGTACAAAGCGTTCCTGAATTTCAAACAACGATTGATGCTTTAATACATTCAAGCATGTCTCCAATTGTGATGTTGATTGGAATTGTCGCAATTATTTGTATGATGACAGGCGGTTCAACAACAGGGGCACAAATTGCTTTACCAATTATTGCGCCAGCGTTAAAAGCAGTTGGAATTCCGCTTGAATATGTTCACAGAGTAGGAACTTATGCAGCAACAATGCTTGATTCTTTGCCTAATAGTGGATCTGTTGTGATGGCTGTTAGCTTGGCTGATCTTGATATGAAAGATGGTTATCCGCCAGTGTTTGTTTCAACTGTGGTGGCAACAATTTTGGGAACAATTGTTGTTGCACTTATCATGACTTTGTTCCCAATGTTACCTTAAGGAGAAAAAATGAATTATATTGATGTTAAAGGTTTAACTACACCTGTATCTGATATTGCATTTGGTACAGCAACTTCAACTTTAGAAGATGAAGAAAAAATACATGAAATGCTAGACTATTATGTTAGTTTGGGTGGTAATTATATTGATACTGCTCGTTTTTATGGCCGTGGTTCTGGAATTCAGCATACTGAAGAATTGTTAGGACGTTGGCTAGCAAAAGGTGATAACAGAAGCAAGGTTGTTATCCAGTCTAAGTGTTGCAATCCATACATGAGTCATAAGCTAGAAATGTATGAAGATATGCCACGTGTTGGTAGAACATTTATGTATGATGATATTCTATTTAGTCGTGATCACTTAGGCGTCGACTGCATTGATATTTACTTAATGCATAGAGATAATCCTAAAGTTCCTGTTTCTGAGATAATGGATACTTTTGAAGAATTTCTAAGGAAAGGTTGGATAAAGGCTTATGGTATGTCTAACTGGACACAAGAAAGATTCAATGAAGCTTATGAATACTGTGATAGAATGGGTTATCAAGGGCCAAGCGTGTCATCTCCATTTTTTAGCTTATTAAAACTTGAGAAGCCTTGGTATTACCGTATTCCCGCTTTCAAAGAAGAATCGGTAAAATGGTATGAAGAACATCCAGATGTATTGTTGGCTGCTTGGTCAGCACAAGGAAGAGGATTCTTTGGCAATTATCCACAATATGATCCTAAAAATGCTGATCCAGCTACAAAAATGGCTGCAATTACGCCGACTAATTTGGCTAGAAAAGAAAGGGTTGTTAAATTTGCGCCTTCAAAAGGTGTAGGTCCTTCTCAAATTTCTTTAGCTTATGTGTTAAGCCAAAAAGCGAAGGTTGCCGCTATTGTAGGTCCTAGATCTTGCAAAGATTTAGACAACATTTTAAATGCGGCAAGTATCCGTTTGACAGAAAAGGAAATAGATTATCTTACTCTAAAGTGTGATTCTTTAGATTAATTGCTTATGCTGTGACTAATGTTTAAATTAGTCACTTTTTTTGGCCTAGTAAATTGTAGGTGGTCTTTAAAGAGCAATTAAGTAAATCGATTAATGATATATAATTACAATATGAATTTTAAAGAAAGTCTTTACAAGGAACAAGGAAAAATTTCTTTGTTCATGTTTATATATGAAATACATAAATTTATCATCTTGTTGTATTCTTCACTGGAACTAAAGGCGATAATTGTTTGGTTAGAGGCTATTCATTGTTTGGGCGATACTTTTAATTCCTTGATTGTATTTTTGTTGTGTAAAATATTTGGTAAAAATAAGCATGAATTAAATGATACAAAGATTGAAAAAATAGAAACGATAGTTGGTATTATCTGTGATTTCGCTATTGTACTAGGTTTGTGTTCAATGGTGATTATTTCCATTTTGGATATCATTCATCCTCATAAGTCAAACAGTAATTTACTTTTGGTTATTATTATTACGATTATAAGTATAATTTTTGATACGATTTTTTTGAAAAGGCAAAAAGTTGTATTAACTAATAATGATCATATCTTGGCTAAAACGGAGCTATCAACGTGTATTGAGGATATTTTGTTTGATAGTGTAGAACTTGTTTCTTTGCTGATTATAATGATTTTTAAAAGAGACCGTTTTATAAGATATTTGGCTCCGATTTTGTGTATATTGATTAGTATTGTTGCTATTCATGAAAGTATTATTAGAATTGTTAATCAAAAGGAATTGTTAAATAAAATATGTGCATAGATTGAGCAAAAACAAGGAATAATAATTAAACACATATAGAAGATATAATATAATTAAATACGTACTATTACGTATTTTAAAGGAGTTATTTTATGTCAAAAATTGCGTATCCAGCAGTGTTTCATGAAGAAAATGGAACATATTGGGTAGAGTTTCCTGATTTAAAAGGTTGTTTAACTGATGGGAATACAGCTGAAGAAGCTTATGAACACGCAAAAGAAGCTCTTGGATTTTATCTTGATCAAGAAGGTGATGTTTATGAAAGAACTATCAACAAGCCGAGTGAAGTTAAAGATGTTGTTGATGCTAATCCTGGATTATTGGTTATGCTTGTGGAGTATGATTCTTTAGAATATGCAAAGAAATACAAAACAAAGGCTGTTAAAAAGACTTTATCAATTCCAGAATGGTTAAATGATTTAGCTGTTAAACAAAATATAAATTTTTCTAATGTATTGCAAGAAGCTCTTATTAAAAAAATAGAGGAAAATAGTAATGCCAATTGATTTAATAAAACAATATACAAGTGATATTGAACAAGAAATATATGATAAGAAAAGAATATTAGATGCCTATGATAAATATGGTGATGAGCTTTTTTATAGAGAAAGTGAGATGATGCATTTTACATCTAGTTCGATGATTATTAATAAGAATAGAGATAAAGTATTAATGGTTTATCATAATATCTATGATTCTTATTCTTGGACTGGTGGTCATAATGATGGTGATATGGATTTCTTGAATGTGGCTTTAAAGGAAGCTAAAGAAGAGACTTCTTTAAGTGAATTAAAGGTGTTGGACGATGACCCTTGTTCGATAGAAGTTTTGACTGTTAAGCCACATATTAAAAGGGGTAAGTATGTTGGTGGCCATTTGCATTTGAATGTGAGTTTCTTGTTTGAGGCTGATGAGAATGCTTATGTTCATATTAAAGAGGATGAGAATAGCAGGATTAGGTGGATTCCTATTAAGGACTTAGAAAAAAATATTTCCATAAGTGATATAGAAATGCTTCCATTGTATAGGAAAATTCTAAGGAATTATTTATAATAATGAAATATCGGAGGAAACTGATGGATAGAGAGTTAGTTTTAGTTGTCGATTTTGGTGGTCAATATAATCAGTTGGTTGCTAGAAGAGTTAGAGAATGTAACGTATACTGTGAGATTTATTCTTATCGTAACGCTATTGAAAAGATAAAAGAAAAGAATCCTAAGGGTATTATTCTTACAGGTGGTCCTAATTCTGTTTATGAAGAGGGTGCTCCTACTTGTAGTAGAGAACTTTTTGAATTGGGTATTCCTGTTTTAGGGCTATGTTATGGAGCTCAACTTATGGCTCATGTTATGGGTGGTGAAGTTAAAAGGGCTGATCATAGAGAATATGGTAAGACTGATATTAAGTTAGATTCTTCTTCAGTGTTGTTTAATGGTATTAAAGAAGATAATACTTGTTGGATGTCTCATTTTGATTATATTTCTAGAATGCCTGAAGGTTTTAAGTCTATTGCTCATACCGATAATTGTCCTGTTGGTGCTATGAGTAATGATGCACATAAGTTATATGGTATTCAGTTCCATCCAGAAGTGTTACATACACCTGATGGTACAAAGATGCTTTATAACTTTGTAAGAAATATTTGTGCTTGTAAGGGCGATTGGAAGATGGATTCTTTTGTGGAAGAATCAATTAAGTCTATTAAGGAAAAAGTTGGTGATGGTAGAGTTTTGTTGGCTTTATCAGGTGGTGTAGATTCTTCTGTTTGTGCAGGTCTTCTTTCTAAGGCTATTGGTAAACAATTAACTTGTGTGTTTGTTGATCATGGTTTGCTTAGAAAAGATGAGGGTGATGAAGTTGAAAACATCTTTGGCCCTAAGGGCAATTTTGATTTGAATTTCATTAGAGTTAATGCTCAAGAACGTTATTATGAGAAACTAAAAGGTGTTACTGATCCTGAAACAAAGAGAAAGATTATTGGTGAAGAGTTCATTAGAGTCTTTGAAGAAGAGTCTAAGAAGATTGGTAGTGTTGAGTTTTTAGCTCAAGGTACTATTTATCCAGACGTTGTTGAATCTGGTTTAGGTGGTGAGTCTTCTGTTATTAAGTCTCATCATAATGTTGGTGGTTTACCTGATTATGTTGATTTTAAGGAGATTATTGAACCTTTAAGAGACTTGTTTAAGGATGAAGTTAGAAAAGTTGGCCTTGAATTAGGCTTACCTGAAAGTCTAGTATTTAGACAACCTTTCCCAGGTCCAGGTTTAGGTATTAGAATCATTGGTGAGATTACAGCTGAGAAGGTAAAGATTGTTCAAGATGCTGATTATATCTATCGTGATGAGATTGCTAAGGCTGGCTTGAGCCAAGATATTAATCAATATTTTGCTGCCTTAACAAACGTTAGATCTGTTGGTGTTATGGGTGATGAGAGAACTTATGACTATGCAGTTGTTTTAAGAGCTGTTAAGACTATTGATTTCATGACTGCTGAGGCCGCTGATATTCCATTTGAGGTTCTTCAAACAGTTATGTCTAGAATTATTAATGAGGTAAGAGGGGTTAATAGAGTATTCTATGATATTACTTCTAAACCTCCTGGTACTATTGAGTTCGAATAAGAATATATTTTAAAAAAGCTACATTATGTTAATGTCATTTAGCTAAGGCCTACAAATAAAAATTGAATTAAGTCGGTAATCTAAAAATAGACCCGACTTTTCTTT
>CAKUQM010000035.1 GCA_934675465.1 uncultured Erysipelotrichaceae bacterium
GCATAAAAATTCGAGCAGAGGCAGACAAGTTCGGCGTTTTCGTGTATACTAATAAATATAGTGAAACAGGGGCCGTTTGTCAATGTTTTATGCCCCCGAAAATTGCAGCATTATAAAGGAAACTCTGGTATGATCAAAATACTTTTCGTTTGCCACGGCACTCCAGTTTTACTATAATGCAGGGCTTTGCAAAGTAGGGCAACACAGGGCAAAATGTGGCGGAAAACCGCATAAATACTACGGGTTAGACTACTAAGGCACATAGATGAAATGGGGATAAAGTCAAATGTGTGGGGAGAAATTCCTAGTAGTAATGGACTACTTAGGGATGAATATAGCTGATAAAACCACAATCGTTGGTAGGGATACCGGGATTGTGGCTCTCGTTTTATCTAGTGGCACATAACTCTATATAAACCTTTGAAAGTTCTCTTTGAATTTTAGCTATTTTGATTTCATCATCTAGTCCAGAAGCTTTTTTTGCTAATTTACTTATTGTTTTATGCAATGAATTTGTCTTATCGTACTCAGGAAGATAAAAATGTGATTTCTTTAGGCTGTAACCATTACTTTTAAAAGTATTTTGCATATATTGGATAACAATATCACTGTTAAGAATACCGGCTATAAAGTATGCTTCATCCTTACCAATGAATTTACCGGATGTTGTTCTTCCAATTATCATTGTATGCTTAACACAAATTGATTGTTTGATTTCGCCCCAAGGAGTATTTGTTGGTTCAATTACTGTAGCACAGAATTTAGTATTGTCACGAGCTGCTACAATATAATTAGCAAAAGTATATGGACCTATCTTTGATAGTGCGTAAAACTCTTCACCGCGATGCATCACCTTACTTTTTTCAGATTGACTATCGATTAAGTCCTGGTGATTCAAAAGATAATCAAACAATTCTGGATTAGTGGTCATCATTTCCGATATTCCTATTGGTGCATCTGTATTATCTGCTGAGTATGGAAGAATACAATATTCATTTTCCAAACTACATTTGAAAGGTGTAAGTGAAGGTCCGGTAACAATAGGGTATATGTGTTCCGTAGGAAGTTCCCATCCGTTTTTTGGCATATCATCAACAACGTATTTTGAACGAGCAAATTTCTTGTTGCCAAATCTATAATGTGAAGATTTGCTAGATGTTCCTATACCTACAAGCATGTATAATTCTTGAGGAGTAAATTCTACGCCTGTTCTGTACTCATATGAAGAGTCACCTATTATTTTGCTAAAATCATGTACATCAGATAAATAAGAAAAAGCTGATGTTGTGTCAGACATTTGAGAGGCAATTTTCTTGCCAAAAACTAGGTGATTTTTCACTTTGTCAAATGAGGTTTCTTGGTTTAACACTATATCTGTAATTTTTTTTGTGCGGGAAATGGTAGTAACATTTATACCTTTTTTATAATCTACTTTTTTTCTTGAATAATAGTAAGTGTTAAAATCTTGCGATACAACAATATCTTCACAGGTAAATGGTTTCAGTGGTTTTTCCCATTTGTCAATTTTTTGTAAATAGAGTCTTTCTTTAGCCTCATAATCTAAATAAAAATATCTAAATTCTTCATATGAGTTTTGAGACATAATACTATCGGGCATTAGAAAAGCAAGCACACCAGATTCTTTTAACCAGTTTGATGCAGATACATTTGATATAAGGGCACAAATATTTAGCTGTGTGCCACCGAAACGGCCCCTTGTAGAGAAAATATGTCTAACATTGCATAGTTCTTTGATTTTTGCTGCATAAGTTGAAGGTAAATGTTCCCATTTTACCCAAGGAGGATTGCCGACAATTAAATCAAATTTTTGCAATCTTGCTATTAACATGAAATTGGTTGCAATTCTAATCCAAATACCATCCCAGTTATTTTTGTGTAGTTCGATTAAGTCATTTGACATTGACTGTATGGCTGTAATTAAATCTTTTGAATTTTTCTCAGAATTGGATAGTTGACCAATAATCATTTCATAGAGAATTTTCGAGTTATTAGTCTTTACCGCGGTTTGTAAAGATGCCATTATTTTGCCGAAGTTCTTTTGTTCAACAAATCTTGAAGGCAATATTGCATCAAAAGATTTTTTGTTATTACTCACTGAATATTTATAGCAAGCAATGCCATCAACGTCTTCCTTTGTAGGTGCGATGGCTGAATCGCCTAAGTAAATTGGTATTTCTATGTCTTTAACATCACCAAAAGGTCGAAGGGCTAGATAGTAACCTACTCTAGCAGATAAAACTGAAAGCGGATTTATATCGATCCCATATACGCTAGAAAGGATTTTTTTCTTGAGTGATTCTTTCTGCTCATCTGAAAGATCGTATAAATTAACATTTCCCACTATATTTTTAATAAGTGCAATAATGAATGTCCCAGAACCACAACATGGGTCAATTGCGTTCCAATTTTTATTTTGTTGGAGCTTTATTCCTTCGGATACAACGTAATCAGCAAGCCAAGCAGGAGTAAAATATTCGCCCATGGAATGACGAACTGCTTTTGGCATGATACTCATATATAAATCTTTGAATATATCAACAGGTTCATATGTGATTTCAAAAGAGAAGTTCGAGTATTCATCAATACATGTGATTATTTTTATTATTGTTTCCCATAAGTCGGCATCCCATTGTTCCTTTGTTGAATACCACGAGAAAAAGTCTCCTTCTAACAGGTTAATGATATTACTGCTTCTGTAGACATAACCATCTTCGAGGTTTTCTAAAAAGTTTTGAAGCTCTGCGGCAGTAACTTTTGTTAAGTCAGAATAACTCTTGGTAGAAGAATCGTATTCTAATTTGTCGATTACTTTACATGCAATGAGTTTAACTATAATTGCGTAAGCGGTCTGAAGTGCAAACAATGATTTATATTCTTTAACAGGGTCAATGATATTATCTCTAAAAATAAGTGAAAGTTCGGCACGTCTTTTTTTAATATCATTTCCTTTTCCGTTATCATCGAATGATAAATGCATAAGACTTTCCCATTCGGCAAAGAGCATATTTGTTTTGTCTGTTGGATTGTTAATAAGCTTTGAATACAGTTCGCATGCAAGTTCTTTTGATATAGATTCTGTTTCACTATTTACTGCAAAATCTTTTAAAACATTTTCAGGAATGAATTTTTTACAATTGTTGGTTAATATTGCGCGAATGATTCTATCAATATCTTTTGCTTCAATGTTCTTAAATGCTGTGGATTCAATTTTATCGCCGTTAAAACCAAAATAGGATATTTTAATTCCGTCTGTTAGAATGGCATAATATTTAATGCCGTCATTAGTAAATAATGTTTGTAGGTAGTCTTTAACCTGACTTGTCGCAGTATCTTGGCCATTCTTTTTTTCTAATTTTGAATGTTTCTTATATTCAATAATAAGATTATTTACTACGGCATCTAGTCTTCCTCTTCCAGAGGTGCGATTTTTTAATATACCGAAATCATGCGTAAGACCACCTTTAATAGGTGTTTCTTGGTTAAAATCAAGTTCAATACCTGTATGCAATCTAATAAAGTAATAAATCTGTCTTTGAAATGCTTCCGCTGTTTGCGCCTCAGTCTTTGCTGTCATAGCATCTCTCATGATTGAGGTTCGCATTTCCTCAACATGAATCCAATAATCTCCATTTTTGAGCCATTCGCAATCCATTTTTATGTCCTCCTTCATCCCCATGGTGGAGTAATTATCTCTGTTATTTTTTGCCCGGAGACCCTTGCCCCCTCACACACGTTTTTTCGCAAAATTGCATAGGGGGGGGATTCCGGTGTCTTTTAACATATTTTATATAATATCATATTATATTAATAGCTATCTACGATAGCTCTCTTAAAAATAACATAACTATTAAAGGTGGTTTGGTCATGCAAAAGCTATCTAATGATGCTAGACGCATTACCCAAGATATTGACTTTGATTTTATACAACATTCTATATCCGATGAAAGTATTGAAATGTTTGTTAATAAGATAAACTGTATTGACGGCTTAATGTTTTCGTTAAAGGGGAAACCCACAAAACTTAATCAAGAAAGTTATAACGGTAAGAGAATTTGTATTGGCTATTACTGATAAATACAATTATTCTATCAGTTCTAAAGTTGATATAGGGGTTCATAATAATTTCAATCTCGAACAAGAGGATTGTTTTCTTGATATTTGTTTTCAAGATGACGCAATAAAACTATTAATTAATTACAGAGAACAAATAATAGTGGAAAAACTAAAATCTTTATTGCGTTTTATGTCTAATAACACAAGATATAAAGATGTTTTTGATATTTGTTTTCTATTGGGAGATTGTGATGCTGGAATTCTTAAAAAGTATCTTAAGATTATTATTTATAGCGATAACACTATGCCTGTTAGCGATGATGAAGAATTGCTTAATCGTCTTGAAAAACTGTTTGAAAATGCTAAATATATGAGTAAACTAAATGCTTCAAATAAAAATTGGCTTGATATAAGTCCTGATGAAGCTGTTTCTGAAATACTAGAATATTTTAAGAATTTATAATTTGGTGTAGGAATTTCTTCTTTTATTGTCAATAAAGATATGAAAGGAGAAAAAGAGATGTCTAAGAAAAAGAAATTAATTATTCTTTTGAGTGTATTTGTGCTGTTGATTGGAGGAATGCTACTTTATTGTAGGAAAGAATTGGAACTTATTAAGGTGCCTGTAGCTACTTATTCACTGCGAAAGAGAGCTTTAATAGATGAATCAACTTACAAACTTATATCGGTTCCTAAAAGATACTTGAATAGTGAGGTTGTTGTAGATAGGGAAGATCTAAATAACAAATGTGTACGTATTGATGGTTTTGTGCCCAAGGGTTCTTTCTTTTATAAGAGTGTATTAGACGATATAGGAAGCATTGAAGATAAGTTAACTTATGATTTAAGAGAAGATGAGGTTGCTTATGATATTAATATTAATGATTTAAAGGTTAATCAAGCTTATTTAAAAGAAGGCATGTATGTTGACATATATTTGACCATTAGTAAAGATAGGGTCTTAAGTGACTTATTAATAAGCAATGTAAGAATAATTGGCTTGTATGATTTGAATCATAAGAAGATTCTTGATTTTGATAATAGCGCAGTCTTACAAAATATTACTTTAGCCTTACCTAATGATGCAGTTAGCTACATTAATAAGGCATTAGCGATAGGTAGCTTGAATGCGGTTATAGGCAAAGATTGTTACCAGGATGTTGGAAGTAAACTTAATGATGAATCAATGGTTTTTAATTATCTTAGATGATATTATTATTGAATGAAAAAGATTATAAAAACACTTTTATTTGTAAGCTGGCTTATCTTGATATATTTGTTATCAGCGGAAACAGGCGACCAATCAGGCAGTCTATCTAATGGTATTTTATTAAGCATCGCGAAGCTGTTAAAGATAAGTGATACAAAGGCTTTTGTAGATACCTTTGGTTTCTTTATTCGTAAGTTAGCTCATTTTAGCGAATATTTTATTTTATATATCTTAACCTATGAATGTTTCAAAGAATATAATTGTCAAAAGTTAATTGTTGTGTCTGTTCTATTTTGTGTTCTATATGCTTCGTTTGATGAGTTTCATCAATTGTTTGTTGATGGTAGATGTGGTCAATTGAGTGATGTGGTGATTGATTCTTCTGGCAGTATTGTTTCATGTTTCTTATGGCGTCTTGTTTGTGAAAAATGAACGAATTATTACCTAGAGAAAAAGCTTTAAACTATGGGATTTCATCTTTAAACAATGATGAATTATTGGCACTGATATTAAAATCAGCTTATCATAATTCAAATGTTTTAACATTATCTAATGACTTGATTAAAAAGGCTGGTGGTTTTAACAATCTCTTGTCTTTAGATTATGATGAACTAGTTGAAATTAAAGGGATTAAGAAGGCTAAGGCTTTGGAAATTTTAGCTATTTTGGAAATTTTCAAACGATTATCAAAAGTAGAAACTATTAAAGATAGTGACTGTTCCATTAATCCTTTGATGCTGGTTGACTATATTAGATTTAATATTGGCTTTAAAGACCAAGAAGAATTCTTTTTGGTGTTGTTAAACAATAAAGGTAAGATAATCAAAGCCGAGAGCATGTATAGGGGTACTAGCGAATCATCTATGGTTGCAGTCAGTGAAATTTTAAGAAAAGCTTTGTTGTTGAAGACTAAGTATGTGGTGGTGGCTCATAATCATCCAAGTGGTAATATTAATCCTTCTGATGCGGATAAAAGAATTACAAAGGCTATCTTTGATGGCTGTCGCCAGGTTGGAATTATCTTTCTAGATCATTTGATAGTATCTGCTGATTCATATTTTAGTTTTAAAAGCCAGGGATTATTGTTAAAATAGTCTAGATGAAAAGACTATTTGTTGTTTTGTTGTTAGTGATGATGTGTGGCTGTGCTTCTAATAAAGATATCAATACTGAACTTGATAGTCTTTTAAGTGATGCAAATAAAATCGTATCCAATCATCCTAATAATAGTCTTGAGTATTATGACTATTATCTTCCTAGCGATATGGGAGAGGTGAGCTTTGATCAAGAAAGTCTGGTTTTGAGTTATTTAGATAACAAGATAGTTGTTAATATTAATATTAATGACATTGTCAATAATAAATATTATCCCGAACAATATTTAACTAATTCATCTTTGTTAGATCAAAACAAACTTGTTTATTCTAAGAGCGGCAAATATTTAACTATTAAGGATATAGAGAGGGATTATATATTAAATTTATATCAAAATAATGACTACTATGTTATTGAATTAATCACAAGTGATTTAACTTATATCACTTCTTCTAAAGCTTATATAAAAGATATTGTAAAACATTTGTTTACGATTGCTAAGTCGGTTGACTTGGATGAAGAATTAATAATCGCTGATTATTCTGATAAGAATATTGTTGATTATAAGAAGAAACAAATAGATTTGTTTGATTCAACAAGACCTACTAGTGGTGATTTGAGTGAAATGCTTATTGGGGATGCAATTGTTGGTAATCAAGGCACAGATGATGATGTAAATCAAAGTGAAGAAGAAATAAATACTGAAGAATGAAACCGTTTGGTTTCATTTTTTATGTTACAATAAATACATAGAAAGTGGGATATCCCACATGGTAAAACTTATGAAAAAAGATAAAGAATATACAGCTAAATTAGATAGTAAGAAAAGGGTGGTTTTAAGAGGAGCCAAGTATGATTACTATGAGGTAAAAGAATATCCAAATGGTAAGATTGTTTTAGAGCCGAGAGTGTTGTCAAATCCCCAATTAAAGAAAACTGATGGTGAAAGTGTAGTAGAATAAAAGAAGGTAGGTTAAGTTATGGCAAGTTCACAAACATTGAAACAAAAATTTATTGATTTATTATTTGAAGACGAATATGATGTCTCTAATCCAGAGGTTAAGAATAGAAGGCCTGAGAGTAGGATGAAGGCTTCAGATATTTTGTATAAAAAGCCTGAGGTTAAAAAAGAGGAGCCTGTTGTTAAGGCTGAAGAGGTTAAAAGAGAAGAACCTGTTAAAAGAGTGGTACAAGAATCTAAAGTTAATAATACTTTTATTAATTATGAACAAAAAGAAGAACGTAATGACTTTATTGATGTTATTAAGACTCCTGTTTATGATGATGCTAAAAGAGAAGAACCTGAGGAAAAGTATGTGGCTCAGCCTTTCTTGAGCCCTATGTTTGGTAGTCTTGAAAAGGAAGAGAAGAAGGCTAAGGAACCAATTTCTGATGTAAATTATGCATGTTTAGAAAAGCCTCGCTCAAGTTATTTAGGAACAGTTTTATCTCCAATTTATGGTTATGAGTCTATTACTAATGTTCAAAAGGAAACTAAGAAAGTAGACAATTCAAAGAAGGTAGCTACTGATGTTACTTCTGATTTGGCTGATATCTTTTCAAACGTTGATTTTAATGAAAAAGATGATATGGATAAGACGGCTGAAATCAATTTGTTTGATGAGTTGTATAAGACAAAGGACTAAGATATGTTTTATTTCATTGGTATAAAGGGTTCTGGTATGGCGGCTCTAGCTGTCATGTTGAAAGAAATTGGTAATGAGGTAATGGGTTCAGATTTAGATAAACATTTCTTTACTGAAGATGAACTTATTAAGCATGATATTAAGATTGTTAATTTTGATCCAAATAATATTAAAGATAACTATACAGTAATTATTGGCAATGCTTTCTTGGAAGATTTCCCTGAAGTTATAGCGGCTAGAAATAATCCAACTTGTAAGTGTTATAGATATCATGAGTATCTTGGTGAACTTATGAAGAATTATAAGTCTGTTTCACTAAGTGGATCTCATGGTAAGACAACAACTACTACAATGTGTAAGAATGTTTTATCTCATTTCTTTAAGACAGCTTATTTGATTGGTGATGGAGAAGGGTATTTAGCTAAGGATAGTGAATACTTATGCGTTGAATCTGATGAGTTCAGAAATCATTTCCATTCATATTATCCTGATTATGCAGTTATCAATAATATTGAAATTGATCATGTAGATTTCTTTAAGGATGAAGTTGATTATTTCAATTCTTATCAAAAGTTTATTGGTAATGTTAAAAAGATTACTTTCTATTATGGTGATGATAGTTGGTGTAAGAAACTAAACTTTAACGGCAAAGAAAATTATAGTTTTGGTTTTGAAGACTGTGATGATTTCTATGCGAATAATCTAGTTGAGACTAATAAGGGCGCTACTTTTGATTTATATTTTAAAGGTGAATTTGTTAAGACATTTAATTTGCCTTTGATCGGTAGGCACTTATTGATTGATGCCTTAGGCGTTATATCTTTGGCTTATAAATTAGGTTTGGACTTAAATGTAGTTGAAGAATCATTTACTGATTATAAGGGTCCAAAACGTAGATATATCGTAGAGGAATATCATAATTCAATTCTTGTTGATGATTATGCACATCATCCAACTGAAGTTGCAGTAACTTTAAAGGCTACAAGACTTCGTTATCCCGATAAGAAGGTAGTGGCAATCTTTAAACCACATCGCGCTTCTAGAGTTCTTCATTTTGCGAAAGATTTTAAGGAAGCTTTAGAGTTAGCGGACAAGATTTATTTATTGGATTTTACTTCTATCGATGATAAGCAAGATGGCACTGATATTGATATTAATTATTTAGCTAAGATGATTGATGGTTCTATTGTGTTAAGTGAGGATGAAGAAGGTGCTAAGTTATTAGCTTCAAATGGCGAAGCAGTATATGTGTTCATGTCTAGTAAAGACATTTATAACTTGGCTCATTTAACTAAGAAATATTTGTAGTGAGAGGGCTTACAATATCCTTGAAAAAGTTTTCATAATTTTATAGAATGTTTGTAGAGGTAAAGATACATGGCTAGTTTTTCTTATTTATGTAAAGAATTGCTTCCTATTTTAGGAGTAATCGCATTAATATTTTTGATTATTTTCTTATTTAAACTGATTAAGTTAATCATTTCATTAGATGTAACGGTCAATAAGACACACGGTTCTATTGAAATGGTTGAAAAATCACTTGATAAGGTGCAAGCACCACTAGATACTGCTGTAAATGTTTCTAAGCATATTGATGATGCATGTGAGGCAACTGGCAAGGCTATAAATGATGCCAAGGATTATGTTTCTAAAAACTTGGATAATATAAAGGATAAGGTTTCAAGTTTTGTGAAAAAGGAAGAAAAGACTAATGATGAGCCTGATGAATTAAAGGAAGTTAGTCTTGATGATATTTTAAGTAAAGGAGAATAAGAGTATGACTGATGAAATTAAAATTGAAGAACAAATTGATGAAACAGTTGAAGAGATGAAGAAGAAGATTGATGAAATCTCTAAGGGTGCCGATGAAGTTGATGGCGATCTTCAAGATAAGGCTAAAGAAGTTAAGGAAAAGTCTGTTGAAGTTTTAAATAAGGCTATCGATAAACTTAAGGAACTTTATTCTCAAGCAACAGATCCTGAAGAAGTTAAGAAAACATTGGATTTTGTGAAGACTAAGGCTAAGGAACTTAGTGATGGTGCTAACAAAGCTTTCAAGGAACTTAAGGAAAAGGAAGAAGTAAAGAAAGCGGCAAGTACTGTAGAGGCTTATGCTAAAGAGGCTAGTGAGAAGGTGAGTGAGGCTGTAGATAATCTTAAGGCAAATGAAAATGTTAAGAAGGTTACTGATAAGTTAACGGATACTTATGAAAAGGCAGCTAAGGGTGTGAATGACTATTTAAGCAAGCCTGAAGTTCAAGAAGGTATTGAACATGCTAAGGATGTTACAATCGATGTTGCTGAAAAGGCAAAGGATGTAACTATTGATGTAGCTGAAAAGGCTGTTGCAGCTTTAAAAAAGTGGTTAAAACCAGAAGATAAAGAAAATTCAGATAAGGAATAATAATTATGAAACGTGTAACTATTTACGATGTAGCTAGACAAGCTAATGTTTCCCTAGCCACCGTATCTAGGGTAATGAACGGTTCAGATGTTGTTAAAAAGGCGACAAAAGAGAAGGTTGAAGAAGCAATTAAGACCCTGGGCTATAAACCAAATGCTATAGCTCAGGGCTTAGCTTTGCAAAGAACAACTACTATTGGTTTGATTTTTCCTGAAGAATCAATTGGTACCACAGGCCAATTAATTAACGGCTTGTGCGATGTTGCAAAAATTTATGACTACAACATCTATTTACATGCAGTTACCCAAGGTATTACTAATATCCAAGAGGCTGTTGATGAGGTTATCAAGTCAAGAGTTGATGGTGTTGTTATCTATTGCAACAATGGTCTAGATGATGAGGCTACTAAGGAATTGGATGCTTATAATATCCCAATCGTTGCGGTTGGTGATCGCATTATCGCTAATTCTATTTGTTCTGTTTGTGTTGACTATCGTAAGGCAGTCTATGATACTTGTGATGAATATATTAACAAGGGTATCAAAGATATTGCGATATTAGATGATAGAAGAAACCACAACATGTCAAAGGAAATGGTAGAAGGTGCAGCCAAGTGTTTTAAGGACCATAATTTAACATTTAAGGGCTATTTAGATTTCTCTAGTGATGAGCGTTCTACTTATAAGTTCTTAAAGAGTTATTTTAAGAACCATAGACATCAATTGATGATTGTGAATCGTGATTCTCAAGCTTTAGCATGTTTAAATGCATGTAACGAGAATGGTGTCAAAGTTCCTGAGGAAATGGAAATCATTTGTTTGAATGATACAAAATATCTATCAATGGTAAGACCTGAGGTTAGTGCTTTTGAAGTGCCAACCTATGACCTAGGTGCTGTTTCTATGCGTCTAATGACTAAGATGCTTAAGAATGAAAAGGTCGAAGATAAACAAAAAGTATTAGGTTATATTTATAAGGAAAGAAAGACTACAAAATAAAATATGGGTATATATGAAGAATTAGAGTGGAGAGGACTTATCAAGGATTGTTCATCTCCTGAAATTAAAGAAAAATTAAATGCAGGAGGTATGACATTCTATATTGGAACCGATCCAACTGGCGATTCCTTACATATTGGTCATTTCTCTAGTTTTTTGATTTCAAAAAGATTAAAGGATGCAGGACACAATCCTGTATTACTAGTTGGTGGTGGTACTGGCCTAATCGGTGACCCTAAACCAGATAGTGAAAGACCAATGATTACTAAAGAAGAAGTTCAACATAACTTCGATTGCTTAAGTAAGCAAGCTACTAAGTTATTTGGTTTTAAAGTGGTTAATAACTATGATTGGCTACATAGCTTTTCATATTTAGAATTCTTAAGAGATGTCGGTAAGTATTTTAATATTAACTACATGTTAAATAAGGATATTATCAAGAGAAGATTGGATGAGGGTATTACTTATACTGAATTCTCTTATATGTTGCTTCAAGCTTATGACTTTTTACATTTATATGAAAATGAAGATGTAACATTACAGGTTGCTGGTCAAGACCAATGGGGTAATATTACTGCTGGTATTGAGCTTATTAGAAAGAAACTTGGTAAGGAAGCTTATGGTTTTACAATGCCCTTATTAACAAAGTCTGATGGTTCTAAGTTTGGTAAGACTAATGGTAAGGCTATTTGGTTAGATGCTAATAAGACTAGTCCTTATGAAATGTATCAATTCTTTATCAATTCTGAGGATGAAAAGGTTATTGATTACTTGAAATTCTTAACTTTCTTAAGTAGAGAAGAAATTGAAGAATTAGAGAGATCGAATAAAGAAGAACCACATTTGCGTTTAGCTCATAAGGCTCTAGCAAAAGAAGTTATTACTTTCATTCATGGTGAAGAGGCTTACAATACAGCTGTAAAGATTGCAGATACTTTCTTTAAGGGAAATATCAAGGATTTAACATATAGTGAATTAAAGGATGCGACTAATGATTTAGAAAAGACAGTTGTTGTAAGTGGTACACCTTTAGTTGATGTATTAATTTCTGCTGGTGTATGTAAGTCAAAAAGAGAAGCAAGAGATTTAATTAGTGGCAATTCTATCAGCGTTAATGGAGATAAGGTTAATTCATTAGACTTCGTTGTTAATGCTGAGGATGCTTTTGATTCGAAGCTTACTATTATTAAAAAAGGTAAGAAATTCTATTACGCTATTAACTTTGAATAAAATGATTAAAAAAATATTCCTATGCTTTTTGATGGTGCTTTTATTAACATCTTGTTCTAATAGTAAGGACATTGATGCTGGTGCTATGGAAAGATATAATTCGATGATAGAACAATTGAGCACTCGTGCTGATTTTAAAACTAAGAGTGAGTATTTTGATATTAGTCTTGATGTTGGTTCAATTGATGGTGCTTATCGTTTTTATGTGACAATCGATAATCCTAAAGCTGCTATGTATAATGTGGAGGCTATTGCGATTGAAAGTGATGTTGACTATTCAAATGAAATGGCAGCTAATATAGGCTTATTTGAAGATACTAAATATTCAATGATACCGAATCAAACAAATGCTTCTAAGGGTTTTGTTAAGGGCATTAACATTTCAGGTGTTACTAAAAACGAGAATCCTGTATTGTATATTTTGGTTACTTGGACTAACAAGGATGCCAACGTTACTAAAAGAGAGTTTTTTAAGTTAGGAGAGTAATTTATGAAAGACAATAAAAAAAGTCAATCGTTATTGATTGCGACTCTTACTTCATCTTTTGGTATTTTTATTTCTAAGACTCTTGGCCTTATTTATTACTCACCGCTAAGTTCTTTTGCGGGGGAGGCAAATATGGCCTTTTATTCTATAGCCTATACCTATTATGATTTATTATTGAAGATTTCTAGTGCTGGTATTCCTTTTGCGATTGCTGCTTTAGTATCTAGATATTACGCTAAAGAAGACTATAAGACTGTTCTTTTGGTTAAAAAACTTGGTATTTCCATCGTAATGGGGCTAACCTTTATTGTAGCTATTGTCTTTGGATTATTATCACCATCTCTAGCTCGTCAATCTATGGGTTCTAGCGCTAGTATTACTGATATTGAAAATTTGAAGATGATATTTTCAATTCTTTTATTAGCAGTAATTCTTGTACCATATCTAAGTGCTATAAGAGGCTATTATCAAGGCTTAAAAAGACTAGACTTATATGGTTCATCACAAGCTTTAGAACAATTTATAAGAGTATTCTGCATTATATTCTTTGGTTTTCTATTCACAAGAATCTTTAATTTTGAATCGATATATGCTATATATGCCGCTATCGGTGCTGCTGGTGTGGCAGCTTTCGTGACTATAATCTTCTTTATGTTTTTCACAAAAGAAGATGATCAAAGAATCGATGAATTAGTAAAAGGACAAAGAAGTAAGGCCGTTAGTAAAAAATTACTTGTTGTTGAAATTATTTCGCTTAGTGTTCCTTACTTATTGATTTCTTTCTTAGGATCATTGAGTGCTTTGGTTAATTCTACTTTCTTTATGGATACAGTAACTAAGGCTGGTGTTCTTTCGGTTAATCAAGCCAAACTGGAGATGGGTATTTTGTTGGCTAACTGTAATAAGTTATCTAGTATTCCTCAAGTGTTAACACTTGGTTTCTCGGCAGGCCTTGTTCCTTATTTGTCTGAATCTTATGAGAAGCAAGATGTTAGGACATTGAATAAGCAAATTATTTCTTTGATTGAAACGGTTTTCTTTATTTTGATTCCTGCTGTACTTGTATTTATCTTCTTTGCGAAAGATATTTACTATATCATGTATGGTAATTCGAATCTAGAAATTGGTACTCAATTATTTAAATTCTATGCACTTGTAACCTTTACTGATACAATAGCTCCTATTTTATCTAGTATTATGATTACTTTAAGGCTTAAGAAAGAAGCAACTTTGACTCTATTGATGAGTTGTTTAATAAAGCTACTTACATTCTTTATCTTTGTAAGATTAATGGGTTCAAATGGTATGACCTTTTCAACTGCTATTTCATCTGGTTTTGTCATTATCATGTATATCATTATCTTACGTAAGAAATTTGGTACTAAATTCTCTAGGACTTTCAGAAAAACTTTGTTTATCATAATTTCTTCATTTATTATGATTTTACCTGGTGTTTTAGTTCATAACCTATTCCATCTAACATATACAAGTAGAATTATCAATATTCTTGTGATGATGTTGTGTGGCATTATTATGGTGCTTGTTTATTATGGGATTACAGTATTTTTAGGATTGCCACAAGCTATCTTCAATATAAAAGAAGCAACACCTAGGGCGTTGCTAAAGAAGTTTAGAGCTTAGACAAATAATCAATTACTTCATCAATTAGAATTGGTGGAGTACTTGCTCCAGCTGTAACATAGATCTTGTTTTCATTAACGAGATCTTTTTTATTAATCTCTTTATAGTTACTTATAAGGAATACTTTCTTAAAGTATTTTGATCCTATTTCTTTTAATTTGTTTGTATTATTAGACTTAACGTCGCCAACTACATATAAGACATCGCCATCTTTAATATTAGTGATTGCTAGTTGTCTAGAAGAAGTCGCATTACATATTTCCTTTTGAATAATACAAGTAGGGTACTTATCCTTAATAAGTTTTAACATGTCTTCTACTTCTAAATACGACATTGTAGTTTGATTAGTGATAAACAAGTTATCATTTGAAATATTTAAATTATCGATATCAGATATATTAGAAACAAGATGAATGTTATTGCTTAAAGAAAGAATAGCTTCTGCTTCAGGATGCTTCTTTTTACCAAAATACACAACATCATAACCTTTATCTAAATATGATTTGATTAAATCTTTGTTTTTTAAAACATCCACACAGCTTGCATCTACACAAATTAAACTTTTATCTAAAGCTTTTTGTTTTATTTTATCCGAGATTCCATGAGCGGTAAAAATCACTACTCCTTTATCAATGGTATCTAATAATTCTTCTTTAGACAAATTTGGATCTTCTAAGGTAATAACTCCTAAGTCTTCCATTTGTTTAGATACATAGGAATTATGTACAATCATTCCTAAGATATAGATGTTTTCATTAGGATATTGTTCCTTAGTCTTCTTTACAATATTGATGGCATTTACTACACCCTTACAATAGCCACTGGGTACAACTCTTTTAATTTCCATGTCTTAATTTTAACATTTTGATAGTATAATTAAGATGTAAAAAGAAAAAGACAACCGATAAGGGTTATCTTTGGATTTTCTTAGTTTAAAATAACCTTCAAACTTTCCAAAATATACGAGGGTTATTTTTTATTTTCATTGCTTAGTTTAACGATTTGTATAACTAAAGTAATGCCAGCAAAAATTGCCATAAGCATTTCGTAATTACTCATATGCATCACCTCCTGCCGTATATTACAAACAGGACTTTTGTGCAGTCTCCTGGTTTAGCCGACCAGAAATAACCCTTACCTTAGCGGTTGCATGGTCTATTATATCTTCTATTTTTAAGAATGATGGTGTTTAAAATTGCTATTTCAGTGCCAAATTGAGAATGTTTTCATTTTTATAATAACTTGCCTCTAGATAAGCTTATGCTATAATAGTCACGTGAAAAATTATACAGAAGAATTTATTATATTAAATGGTTTTACCGATTTAACCAATGTTCAAAAAAAGGTACTTGAGTTTGCTAATTCTAAAAAAGATGTTATCGCAATATCTAAGACAGGAACTGGTAAGACTCATGCATATTTGATACCTGTGATTGAAAATATCAATGTTTTAAGTGATAAAACACAGGTTTTAATTTCTTTGCCTACAAGAGAACTTGCATACCAGGTTTATCAAAATGCTAAGGTAATGTGTAAGGTTTTACCTGAATTACGTATTAGCTTATTAAGCGGTGGTACTGATTCTAAGAAACAAAGTGCACAAGCTCCACATATTATTATTGGTACTCCTGGTAGAATCAAGGATTTATTTGTAAAGAACTTAATCAGAGTAGATTTTGTCCAAATGTTTATCATCGATGAAGCTGATATGACTCTTGATTATGGTTTCTTAGAAGACATCGATGTTGTCTTCTCACATATGGTTAAAAATCCTGAGATCTTATGTTTTAGTGCAACATTCCCAGCTTCTCTTGAACAATTCACCAAACGTTACTTAAATAATCCCAAGATTATTAGAGTAGAAGATAAGAAAAGAGATCCTAAGATTAAACATATCCTAGTGCCTTGTAAACATAAGGAGTATAAGGAAAAGTTAGTTGATTTACTGCCTATGATTAATCCTTATGTTTGTTTAATATTTGCCAATTCTAAAAATGAAGCCGATGAGGTATATGAATATTTAGGTGAAAATGGCTATAAGGCCTTATTATTACATGGCGGTCTAGAGACTCGCGATCGTCAAAAAGCTATCAAACAATTAGCAAGTAAACAATATACATATGTTGTATGTTCCGATGTAGCTAGCAGAGGTATCGATGTTGATGGTGTAAGCCATGTTATTTCTTTGGGTTTCCCAAGAGATTTAGACTTTTACATTCATCGTGCTGGTAGAACTGGTAGAAATACTAAGGATGGTACTACTTTCTGCTTATATAAGGAAGAAGATATTAATGCAATTAAGGCTCTTGAAAAAAGAGGTATTACTTTTATCGCTAAGGATGTTAAAAATGGCGAGCTTAAGTCTGTTAAGTCTCCAACTTATAAGCCAGTAAGAAAAAATGATGAGGTAGAAAAGGCTATTGCGAAGACTTTAACTAAGAAGAATGAGAAGGTTAAGCCTAACTACAAGAAGAAGAAACAAAGAGCGATTGATGAAATCAAGAGAAAACAAAGAAGAGATTTCATTCGTTCTAAAATAAAAGAAGAAAAGATTGAACGCTATAAAAAGGCTGCAAGAGAAAAGAAGAGCTAGGCTCTTCTTCTTTGTATTTTTAAAGGAGAGATTATGAACGTAGGTTTTATTTCATTAGGTTGTGCAAAAAATTTGGTAGATAGTGAATATATCATTGGATTATTTAATGATCCGTTCTTTAAGATTGAGAATGATCCTAAGAAGTGTGATCTTATTTTAATCAATACTTGTGGCTTTATTGAAAATGCTAAACAAGAATCGATCGATACTATTTTAGAGATTGCAGAGCTTAAACAAGATAGACTTAAGTATTTAGTGGTTTGTGGTTGTTTATCACAAAGATATTATGATGATTGTGTTGAACTATTCCCTGAAGTAGACTTGTTTATAAGAATCACTGATTATCCAAAAATGGATATGATGTTGTCTAAATTGATTAATCATGAATTTAATACTTCATATGGTAAAGCACGTAAATTAATTACTCAAGAATATAGTGCTTATTTGAAGATAGGTGATGGTTGTAACAATCATTGCGCATATTGTGCTATCCCTTTGATTAGAGGCAAATATTATTCTTTTGAGTTTAATAAGATTGTAGATGATGCCAAGAAACTATATGAAATGGGCGTTAAAGAATTAAATGTAGTGGCCCAAGATACAACAACCTATGGTTTAGATATCAATTCATCTTTAGCTGCATTATTAAAAGAACTAGATAAGATTGACTTTAAGTGGATTAGAGTTTTATATATGTATCCTGATGAAATTACTGATGAGTTATTAGAAGTGATGAAAGAATCTAAGCATGTACTTCCTTATTTTGATATTCCTGTTCAATATGGCAATGATTTCATGCTTAAGAAGATGAATAGAAGGGGTAGTGTAAAACTTATTAAGGAAAGAGTTATTTATATAAGAAAAATGTTCCCTGATGCGATTGTTAGAACTACAATGATTACAGGTTTTCCTTATGAAACAGAAGAATATTTCAATGATACTCTAGATATGGTTAAGGAACTAAAATTTGATTCTTTAGGTG
>CAKUQM010000036.1 GCA_934675465.1 uncultured Erysipelotrichaceae bacterium
CCACTTACACTATATACATTCTTTTTTATCAATGAAAAAGCATTTACAGCTAAAGCAATAGCCATAAATTGTCTCGTGCCATTCATACTTTCATAAAACAAAGTTAACGCAAAAAATAAAATGCATGATAATAAATAATTATTAGATTCTTTTTTGATAAATATAAAAAATCCAAGAGATATTATAAGTGCGTTTGTAACAAATAATAGTTGCTGATTGTACACGAATCTTGTAATAAAGTAATGCAACCCTACGTAAACGACAGCACTAGGAATGGTAGATTCTTTTAAAGCCTCTCCGTAAGAATGAGATTCAGCAATTCTTTTATACATATTATAATACGTTGAGGCATCCGTACCGACTGTATACTTTCTAAGGGCCATTGTTAATCCAAACATAAAAAAGCATAAGGCTAAATAGATGACTTCACCATTGATTCTTTTATGAGTAACCTTAAGTATAAAGTCCTTAAACAACCATAAAAAAATTACAAAAAATAATTCAATAAAATAAATATACATAAATCTTTACACCTTGATTATTTCATTTACTATAACTAAAGCTTTTTTATGAAAAATGCATAATAAAGCAGCAATTCTATTTTTATTTCTACATTTTTTGTTTTTAAATATATTGATCTTGGATTCATTAATATATTCAGAAATTCTTAAATACTCATCATAATTTGTTTTTTTAATATCTTTATTAGAAAGAAAAACTTGACAATAATCACTAAATTTTTTCGATTCCGCTGCTGGTACCAAATTTGGATAAAACTTTTTACAGAAATTAACATAATTATCCGCAGCATCTAGTTCATCAATACTAGCTTGACCAAAAGTATGCATTATACTGCCTTTTCTCTGCAAATAATAATATAAAGGCTTAGTTGTTACTGCTACTTTTTCAACTGATACATAATACTTATATGTTGTGAATTCATCTTCGTGATATTTTCTAAAAGGAAATGGATACTTTTTTGCTATTTCGATTGGTAACAGCATTGCACAAGCGCTACTATCTAAATTATTTTGATATAGCATATTTTCTAAAGCTTCTATTCCTGAGTAAACATATTCTTTATTATAATTATTATTGATTCTAGGATTTTCACCCTCTAAAAAGGTTTCTATTCCAGCAACAACTATATCAACATCATATTTTTGTTGCATCGCCATCATAGTTTCTAGATAATCATTAGCAACATAATCATCACTATCTATGAAAGTGACAAAAGATCCTTTGGCAATCTTTAAACCAGAATTTCTAGCATCAGACAAACCACCATTTTGTTTATGCAAAACTACTATCCTGTCATCATTAGTTGCATAATCATCACATATTTTAGGACAATTATCCGGTGATCCATCATCAACTAGTATTAATTCAAAATCGGAATAGGTTTGAGTTAGTATGCTTCTAACGCAATTATCTAAATATTTTTCAACCTTGTATACAGGTACTATTACACTAATCATTCTCCTCCTTTTTTAAGGCCTCTAAATAATAATTTTGTAATCTAATAGCTTCAGATTTACTATCAAAACCAGCTCTAGAGACTTCTTTAGCATGACTTTTTCTAATAGGTATGTTCTTCTTCATGCTTAAAATAATCTCATCAGCCCATTTATCAACATTTTCATCTAAACTTATAAAATGTCCGAGTTCACAGGCATTTGCTTCTTTTGTAATTTCTGTGGAAAAAAACATTGGTAAGCCACAGCTTTCGGCTTCTAAACCAACTACAGGAAGACCTTCATACAAGGAAGGAAGTATAAAACAATCCATAGCATTATAGAATTGTTGTATATCTTCTCTCCTACCTAAATAAAAAACCTGATCAGTTATTCCAAGTTCACTAATTTTGTTCATCATGTCTTTTTTTAACTCGCCATCACCTATCAAACATAAAACGGCATTGGGTTCTTTTCTTGCTACAGCTCCAAATATTTCAATCATGTGAACGGAATTTTTTTGTGCTGTAAAACGGCCTATATGTCCTACAACATACTTATTCTCCCAGCCATATTCTTTTCGAGTTCTTTCCCTAACATCTTTATTAAAAGAGTTAAACTCTGTATTAATTACAGTTTTGAACACATCTACTTTTCCCTTATCAAAAAGTTTATTACCAAATTGCCATCTACCGCAATCCTCACCACAAGCCATATAGTAATTAGCAAATAATTTTGACATTGGACGAAGTATCTTTTTCAAAACAGTTTTCCAATCACCATCATGTGCCATAGATAAACTTTCAGAAATTCTAACCGGGACGTCACAAAGTTTAGCAACAAACATCGGAAAAACATTCATAGTGCTATTATATGCATGAACAATTGGGTAATTATTTTCTTTAAATATTTTTTTCATGGCGGACATATTTTTAAATATATGCTGATAAGGAGGGATAATATAAACTCTTCCACCTAACTTTTCGATTTCTTCATAAGGAATAGCTTTAGAATCTTTATCACATATGAAATCAAATTGTACTTCGTTTCTATCTATATGACGATAATATTCCATAATCAGATTCTTTTTACCGCCAGAATCCATTTTTCCAACAACAATAGCAATTCTTATCATTTAAATTTCCTTCTATCTTGTAAAAAATTCTATAGTTTTTTCAATTACTTTTTCCAAGTCTTCTTTAGCCATATTGTAATACATAGGCAATCGAACCAATCTATCACTATCACTAGTTGTATGTTCATCAATACCGTTAAATCTACCAAATTTTAGTCCGGCAGGAGCACTATGAAGCGGAACATAATGGAAAACACACAATATATCATTTTCCTTCATAAATTTAATATACTCTTGTCTAGTATCAAGATCCTTAGCTTTAATATAAAACATATGAGCATTATGAACACAGTCTTTTGGAATAGTTGGAAGTTCAATAACGCCTTTATCTTTAAGAGGTTTAAAAGCTTCATAGTAAGTTTTCCAAGTTTCTAAACGATTGTCATTTATTTCATCAGCCATTTCCAACTGAGCCCATAAATATGCAGCATTTAAATCAGATTGTAAATACGAATCACCAAAATCAACCCAATTATATTTAGCAACTTGACCTCTAAAAAATTGAGCTCTATTAGTTCCTTTTTCTCTTAATATTTCAGCCTTTTCAATATAATCGGCATTATTAATTAAAATAGCACCACCTTCTCCAGCGGAATAATTCTTTGTCTCATGAAAAGAGTAACATCCAAAATCGCCAATGGTTCCCAAAGCTCTACCTTTATATGTAGACATAACACCTTGAGCCGCATCTTCAACAACCATTAGATTATATTTTTTTGCTATTTCCATGATTTTATCCATTTCACAAGCTACGCCCGCATAGTGAACAGGACAAATTACTCTCGTTTTATCAGTGATGGCTTCTTCAATCTTATTTTCATCAATATTCATTGTATCAGGACGAATATCTACAAAAACTAATTTGGCACCAGCCAATACAAATGAGTTTGCTGTGGATGAAAAAGTGAATGAAGGCAATATAACTTCATCACCAGGTTGTAAACCGCATAGAAGTGCAGCCATATCCAAAGCAGTAGAACCACTTGTTGTTAATAATGCCTTTTTAGTACCAAATTTTTCTTCTATCCACGCATCACATTTTTTTGTAAACGGACCATCACCACAAATTTTATGGTTTTCAACCGCTTCTTTCATATAATCAAATTCTTTTCCTGTAAATGGAGGGATATTAAAATGTATCATTTTTATTCTTCTTTCTTTTTAATTACTTTTATATATAATACCAACAAAATTAATGAATCTAAAACGTCATTCGACAACTATCGAATATACATTAGTTACTTTAAGATCATTAAGCTTATTCTTTTCTTCCTTAATAGTCTTATAAGAACTCTTATTACATTTTGCTAATAAAATAACACTATCTACACTGTCTAATACATTAACTGCACTAGAATCAGTTAATAAACTTCCACAAGATATAATCTCTACATTCTTTAATAATTTCTTTAAATTAGAAACAATGTCTTCTTTGATACAATCTTCTAAATCACCACTTAATAAAATCTTACTTGTTTTACCATATGCCTTAATATTAGAAACTAATAAATCATAATCATTGATTGTAGGTCTTTTCTCCAACTTGTTAATCCAATTAATATACTTGCTATTGGTCTTAGTAAAAGTTAAATCACCTAACACTTTAATCTTAGCCTTACCTTTAAATTCATTAGCTGAATATACTTTATCACTAAAGATAAATGCCAACGCATAATAAACACACATCACAAAGAAGATACCAACGAAGCCTATTACTCCAAACTTGATAAATGATTTCTTAAAAGAAGTATTTTCTGGCTCGTTCAATGCACTAAGCTCACTTTTAACTTTATTCAAACTCTCAATATAAGTATCAATTACGGTTAATTTATTTTGTTGAATTGAAACAATATTATTATTTGCTCCCTGATATGTAGTCTCTGAAATCTTGGTCAAGTTATTTTCTGCAATACTAGAAGAAATTTCATCATTATAAGACAGTAAAACATCTTCTAGATCATGTAACATATCCAAAGCATCTTTTTCATTGTCGTAATAGACATTTACATCAATCATATAATCATGAGTTGTCACAGAAATATAATCGTTTATAGAATCTAATCCAATATTATATTTTTTGGCAAGATTATTCAAAACATTACTACTAGTAATCTTATTAATATAAGTGTTTATAACTGTAGAAGTATAATCATGATTTTGATAAGTAGAACTAGGAATAACTTGATAACCAGTATCCACCAAATAAAGAGCTTTAGCTTGAATAGAATTTTCTGTATTTAAATCAAAAAAAGAACTATTCTCAACATAATTACTTAAATCATTAGTAATTAAATCAATCTTCTTATCCAAAATCTCTTTAGAAGCTAAATATGTTTCCATACTAGTTGCATATTCCTCTTCATTAACCCTAGACTTCTTATAACCTAACAAACCGCCTAGAACTAGTCCTACAACAATACTTACAATAAGCATCTTCTTAAGGTGTCTAAATACATAAGCAATTAAATCAACTAAACTAATTTCTTCCTCTTCTTCATAATAATTGTAGTTGTTAGTATCCATTACATTACCTCATTCTTACTCTTTCTAACAAATATAACTTTAATAGTCTTTAAAACAATCTTTATATCCAAACCAATATGCCAGTTCTTGATATACTCACTATCTAATCTTACAACCTCTTCAAAGTCTGTAATCTCATTTCTACCTGACACCTGCCACATACCAGTAATACCGGGTTTAATACTCATTCTAATTCTATGTCTTAAATCATACTTTTCCCATTCATTAACAGTAGGAGGACGAGTACCAACTAAAGACATATCTCCCTTTAACACATTAAAGAACTGTGGAAATTCATCCAAAGAAGTCTTTCTAATGAAATTACCAATACCAGGAATAATACGTGGATCATTCTCCACCTTAAACATCATTCCATCCTTTACTCTATTCTGTGATTCTAATTCTTTTAAATGAGCTTCAGCATCAGGAATCATACTTCTAAACTTATACATATAGAAATGTCTACCATTCAATCCAATTCTCTCTTGTTTATAGAAGATAGGACCCTTAGGAGACTTGATTTTAATAATAGGACCTATAAATATTGTAAGTATTATCGTAATTAATGAGCCAATAACACCACCAATAAAATCCATCATGGCTTTTCTAAAGATTTGCTTATTAGATCTTTCCTTAACACAACTTGTTAATACTGGTTCACCCAAAAAACTCTCTACATTTTGATCTTGACCAATTAAAGCTTTTACCTTAGATAATCTTAAATGAGTAGTAACACCCATTAAAGCCAAACCATTTAGTATCTCATTAGGAACCTTATCATATCTTAATTCAAAATAAACACTGTCAACCCAATTAGCACAAACATAAGACAAAAGATCTTCTTCATGACACAAAACCTTATATCCTTTATACTCTTCTATGCTATTATCACCAAACAAGCACAATCCAACAATGTCGTAAAATTCAAAGTTAGAAACAGTTATATCCTTAATACATCCTTCTAATCTATCAGGTTCAGTAACAACTAATACCCTAACCCCATTAGTACCTTTAAAATTTTTAACTTTTTTCTTTAAACTATTAATATACAAAATATCTACAATACAAGTTATCACAACAAAGATTACATATTGTAAAGCTACATAAAGTCTAGAGATACTTGCACCCTCTTTAATCGCAAACAACAAAACACTAACCAAAGCCAATTGTAAGAAACCAAAAATAACTATTCCATAACAAATTGAAAAGTTATTTCTCTTCAATATATCTTCATATGGATTATAAAAATAGTTAATAACTACATATGACAACATCTCATAAGTAAATAATAATTTATAAATCTCAGAAGATAAAACCACTTCTGGCAATTGTCTTATACAATTAGATAGAAAAAAGGTGCATATTAGACACACTGCACCTATTATAAAAAAATCAAAATGTTTAAAATAACCCTTTTTACGCATATTTCCCCTTATTCCATGACTCAATTAACCAATACATATTCAACCAAAAGTGTATAAAAATCCTAGCTCATATTAAATGAACCTGTATTTTTATACCACTTCGACACTAATCATCTCAAAAATCAAGGCTGAGTCATGACAAATATTTACCAATAAATTATAACATCACAAAAGCTAATGTCATAATTCAGGCACCTTATTTTAACTCATTTGAATATTATATTAAATAATGTGAAACAAGATACAAGCTTTCCAAAACCATCAAAAAAGACCGATTACTCGATCTTAATTGAATTTATTTAATTATTTTTATTGTTTTAGTTAACTTGCTTTATTCACAAACAATTGAATAAAAGAATCATACTCATTACATGAAAGTAATTCTTTCTTTGTTTTATTATCAGTAATTGCAGATGTTATTATGCCAAACACGTCTTTAAAAAATGATCTATCCTCATTTTTTAAAGCAATAAGAAAAACATAATTTACAGACGTAGTTCCCCAAGATATCGGTTCCTTTGAAAGAATAACGCTTATACAAGACCTTAAAACACATTCTTCTTCTGTATTCATAGAATGTGGAATTGCTAAGTCATCTATAGCAGTTGAAACAATATTTTCTCTTTCAACGAGCTTATCATAAAACTTTTCATTGACAAACTTCTTTTCTAGTAATAATTTGTTAATTTTTTCAAACACTTCATCTTTAGTTTTTAACCCAACATCAAAAAAGAATAAATCACTTCTTACAAATTTTCTAATACTATTCTCTATTTCTTGTTTCTTGTTTTTGTCAACAATGCTTTCAACCATGTTTTTAATTTTTTGAATATCTGCATCTGTTGGTAAACAGCCAATCTTCACAGTTGGAACCGAAATAGAAAACGGAACTCTCATAGTAGATATTAATAAATCAATATTTTCAAAATTCAAATCATTAAAATCGCTGACTATATCCACTAAATACAACGAACTAATTTCCTGTTTAATCTTATTAAAAAGTATTTTACCCAAATTATAATAATCATAAATAACAATTGCACAGTTTACTTGTTTTTTACTGTTTCTCTTCTCATCAATTAACATTGCTAAATGAATCGCTATGTAAGATAATTCTGTATTATTAATTTCTACATTAGCTTGTTCAGAGATGATACTTCCAATATATTTAGCCAAAAAATATAAGAATTTATAGTCATCACCAATTCCAGAAAATTGTCCCTTTGGCAACTTAACATTATTTCTTAGTCTAGTTATTAAATTTGAAATATGAAAAGCAAATCTAACCTTAAAACCATCATCTCTTAAATCAAGGCTGTAATACTTATGAACATTAAACACAATTAAATCAATGATATCTAGCGCTTCTTTAGATATAACACCATTTAAACTTTCATATGTTATTTTTTCAAAATCTTTCGTTATAGCTCTAGTAGACATTAGAATAGACACATTTAAAAGCGCAGCAAAATCAACTGACACTCCTATATCAAACAATTTTCTATGAATCTGTTTTGTTATTTCTATGACCTTTTTACCATACAACGTTTCAGAACGAGTTACTCCTTGATAATAATTTGAAGATTCTTTTTGTTGCAAAGAAACCTCTATTAAAATCGCAAGATGTAAAACATAGTTTTGAAGCGAATACTCATCTATGAAAGCATCATTAATATCTAAAACACTTCTAACAATTGTTTTAAGATCATCAAAATTAATATGTTTAAAATAGATTTGAAAATCATCTAATCCATACGACTTGTTTTCTATATCCTCGTTCAACAAAGAAAGAACATATTTTCTCTTGTCATTCTCGTCGCCAACAATACTAATTATTCCTCTTTTTATTTTTATTTGTAAATTATAGTTTGATACTTCTTTTTTCAACTTTAATATATCACTATTAAAAGTTGACTCGGAAATGTAATCAGAATCCATAATTTGTTCCATAGAAATTGCTTGATTCGTAATCAATGTCTTATAAACAATTTCTCTTTTTCTTTTATCATAATCAAAATCTAAATCACTGATTTCTGATAAATATTTTTGTATTCTAATACTATCGATCAAACTATAGCCTTCTCTTGACGAAGCTATTACATATTCAAAGTCATAATTTAATTCCTTAACATAATTAATTACACTTCTTCTTGAAACGCCTAAAAACTCTTGTATTTCACTTGAAGATACACAAGAGTTTTTGTCCATTAAAAATTTAAGTAATAAATATTTTTTCTCCAACATATTTAATCTAAATTTTCACCATTAGTCTCAATTACCTTTTTATACCAATAAAAACTATCTTTTTTAATCCTTGAAAAATCTCCAGTACCATCATCATTTTTATTTACATAAATAAAACCATATCTTTTTCTCATCTCTCCTGTAGTATTACTAACAGAATCAATACAAGCCCAAGAAGTATAACCTATTAGATTAACGCCATTTCCTATTGCTTTCTTCATAGCATTAAAATGTTCTCTAAAATATTCAATCCTATACTCATCATGAACTTCACCATTTTTATCAACTATATCATAAGCTCCTAATCCATTTTCAACAATCATAATAGGCTTTCTATAACGACCATATATTTTCTCAAGCGAATATTGAAGACCACCACAGTCAACAGCCCAACCCCAATCAGAATACTTAAGATATTTATTCTTAATTCCATGAGACGCAAGTTCTTGCTTATCGACCTGATGAGTTGTATATGTTTGAGACATGTAATACGAATAAGTAAACATATCTACTACACCATCTTTTAAATCTTTTTTATCTTCTTCGGTAATATCTAACGTCACACCATGTTCATTCCATAAGCGTTTTGAAAAACTTGAATATTCACCAAAGCAATGAACATCTCCGCAATAATACCAATCAGCTTCCCATTTATGATACGCATTTAAAATATCTTTTGGATCACAAGTTCCTGGATATATAGGAACACCTGCCAACATGCACCCAACCATATTTTGTGAATTTATCTCATGGGCCAGCTTTACACACCTTGCACTCGCTACCAACATATAATGAATTTTTGTATAAGCAAGTTGATAATCAAAATCTGTTGCTCCCTCATGCATAAAATGAATAGGGAAATTAATCTCGTTAAAAGTTAACCAATATTTAACTAAATCTTTATACTCAATTAAAACAGTTTTAGCATATTTCATAAACAAATCAATATACTTACGATCTTGCCAATCTCCATACTTTTCTTCTAAATACAATGGCGTATCAAAATGCCAAATAGTTACCAGAGGTTCTATGTTATACTTACGTAATTCCTTGAAAACATCTCTATAAAAATTCAAGCCATCTTCATTAGGTTTTTCTTCCTCACCAGTCGGAAATATTCTACTCCAAGAAATAGACATTCTAAAAGTTTTAAAACCCATTTCTGCAAACAAAGCGATATCTTCCTTATAATGATGATAGAAATCAATTGCCTCATGATTAGGATATAATTCACCATCAAACACCGCATAATGACAACCCTTAGCTAAAACAAAACCATTTCTATCCTTTTTACACTTATTACCAAATTCATCAATATAAGTAATGCATCGAGGACTATTTACACTTCCACCAGTTGAAACATCGGATTTCGCCATACCTCTACCATCCACATTCCAAGCACCCTCTACTTGATTAGCAGCTGTAGCACCTCCCCATAAAAAATCTTTTCTAAATTCGTTCATATTTACATTCTCCTATAAGCTAGATACCAAGAAGCGATATGCTTCTTGGTATTCTTTAATACTCAAAATATGTTAAACACTCAGGATGCACAGCATCAATATTTTTTTCATAAGTTAAGCTATCGTCATTATTGATTTTGAAAGACGAAATACCATTCTCTTTATTATCAGTATTCATAACTAACAAATGCGATTTATCAATACTTAATTGTATTTGTCTCACGCCTGTTCCATAAGAAGGTAAGAATTGGGTAATCACTGGATTTAATGGATCCTCAATATCATAAACCGCAACATAATTAGGCAAATACTTGTTATGATATAAATTATTATTTTTATCATTTGATCTTAATTCAGCATTATCACCGGAAACACCTAAATATAATTTGTTTCCTCTTGGAGAAACCATTACATCCACCGAACCACACACATTAGCTTCTTTGATTTGAAGAGGAAAATCCTTTATATGTTCTAAGTGCCCTGATTCATCGTATTTTAAAATACAACAGCTCTCTAATTTTTCATATACACCATATATCAAATTTTCTTTTTCATAGAAATCAACATACTTTGGATGAGCAAAATCTGTAACTTTACAATCATCAATCAAAACAAGCTTTTTATTATCATAATCAATTTTGTAAGTATAATATCTATCAAGACCTTTATCAGCTACCAGATAAATACCCTTATTGCCAGGAAGAGGTCTAATTTGGTGTAATAACGACATTTTATTGCCCTTTACTTCTGGATTATGCATCGTGTAGTCTAAAATATCGCCAAGACTGCCATCTTCATTAATCTTTATCAATTCTATAGCAGCATCATCATAAGTCAATTCATTTGCAACCTTACCATTCTCATCTCTTCTAAGCTTAATTGCAATACTTCTTGTAGAACCATGATGAACAACAATTAAGTAGTTCTCTGTTTTATCAAATACACAATAACAAGGATTTGAAGTGTAAGTCTTAATCCTATTAACAGATTCAATTTCTAAACCGTTTAGCTTTGCAGCCAACGCATAGCCACCTTCATTTCTTCTGTCTTCGGTGTGCTTTGTTTCATCAACAAAATACAAATACCCTTTTTTCGATATCAATACCGGAGATCCTACTGAAACTTCAGGATAATAATTCTTAATAGCTTTCAGATCACCGCTTTTTTCAGCTTCACATACTGTTATTCCGCAATCATCGTTAGAATCAAACCAACGCCAACTTCCTAATAGAGCATAATCATTTTTCATATTATGCTTCCGTTCCTTCTTTTTCTAGTTCTTTTTTATCAGCAGCTTTTAAGAAAGGGTAGAAAATTGCACAGTTAATAACAATCATAATAAGTGATGCTATAACAGCTTTAACTGGTGTTGTATTGGTTATGAAAGCACCTATCAAAGTTGGTGTCATCCATGGCATAATAACTCCTGTAAAATATCCAACAACACCGGTAGAACATAGTATCATCCAATATGCACAATTAAACACGGATGTAATCAACATCGGAATCAAAATCATAACATTGAACATACAAGGTAAGCCAAACAGTATTGGTTCTCCTATGCAGAATATAGCAGGTACAACGGAAGCCTTGCCAATTGATTTAATCGCACTAGACTTCATAAGACAACAAGTAATACAAATACATAATGCCATTCCATATCCACCAGGATACAACATTTGACAGAATTGGTATTCAATCATATTAGGCAACGCTTCTCCAGCTAATAAAGCTTTTTGATTAGCAGCGGATGCCGCCATTAACAACACCAACATTGGAGAGAATACTGCGTTTCCATGAATTCCACACCACCAAGCAAAATTTGCGAAAATAAATATTAGTGTAAATCCTACCGGAGATAATCCAACTTTAGATACAGGCTCTTGAATTAACATAAACAACATATTTTGGAAATCGCCGTATTGTGTCAATGAAGTAAGCACATTTAATAATCCAGCCACAGCAAATATAATTGCGGATGGGATCAAAATTGCGAAGCTGTCAGCAACAATAGATGGAACACTTTCTGGCAATTTAATATTTAGTTTTGCGTCTATCATCTTTTTAATTGATAATGGAACAAGAACACCAACAAGCATTGCACAAATCATTCCTTGTGTTCCTAACCAAGTAACTGAGATATCGCCATTTTCTGTAAATGGAGTTATCATCAAAAATACCCCTATAGCAACTACAGCAGATACAACTCTTTGTTTTAGCTCAATTTTTCTAGAGAATTGGTAAGCTAATATCATAACAATATAAAGTGATAATAAGCCTAGTGTACAGTTACAAATCTTATAGCATGTAGACACTAGATTTGGTACGCTATTTACAATTTTTTGCCATGGTCCCAAATCCAACGAAGCGATTAATAGGGCGAAAGACCCGATTAATACAACAGATAAAGTTGAAGACATTGTTTCTGTAATAGCTGCCATTACTTTACTTCGTGCCATTTTTGCCGATACTCCAGTCAGTGCATTTAAAAAAGCATCTAATTTTTTATTTTTTTCTTTCATTTTTTGCTCCTATTCCTTAATTTTTTCTAAAACTGCGTTTAATACATTTTCACCATTCATACGTCCATAATCAACTGTGTTAATAACCATAAAAGGAACACCAGCTGAACCAAATTTTTCTTCAAATTCCTGTAGTTTGTAAGCTAATTGTGGTCCTAATAAGATTATGCTTGCTGTGTTTATAACTTCAGCTAAATCATCATAGCTATATGCAGAAACATTTGATTCTATTCCTTTTTCTTCTGCTGCTTTTGCAATCTTTTTTGCTAGCATTCCAGTGCTAGCCCCCCAATTACATACCAAAACAATATTAAGCATTTTTATTCACCTCCTTTAGAATAAAGATTATATATTTAGCCATGTCTAACATTATTTCTGCAGATAATAGGATGTCTGACATGTGTACTAACAAATATGATAATTCGAACTTTCCATCATTTTGAGATGAGTAAACAAGAATTTCCTTATGGCCACGATGACCTAAACGATAAGATTCTTCTGCTTGCTTATAAAATGCCTCAGCTTTTTCGAATTCCCCTTTTTTCGCACTTTCTATCGCATTTATAGAGTTGCTTCTGCTTTCACCCGCATTAGCAATAACCATACAAATTTCTGTGTTTAATTCCATACATTACCTCTTTTCACCATTATTTTCTTTCATAGCATTTAAAAAAAATAGTTAATCGTTTTCACAGTGAATGTGCAATATTCACCATTCTAAAAAAGACCGAATCATTATCAATTCGATCTTTCATGTAATAACATTATTATTTTTCGATAAGTAACAAACAGAACTGCAATAGTCCATTAGTCTTTTTTATTTTTTATACCAATAAAATGATTTCTTTCTACATCTTTTATTGCTTCCATATCCGCAATCATTTTTATCAACATATATAAAACCATCGAAATCAACTTGTTCTTTATTCTATGAAGCATGTTCATCTTTAGGTTTGCTTGTAAATGGATAACTAACTATGTAAGGAATCTTCTGCAATCAATATTGTTTTATCTCGTTAACAAACACAAACCCAAAGTATTCCTTATTAGCAATATAACACTTTGGTTCTAGCCACAAAAGAAATAATTATATTTCCCATAGTTCTTTAACTGCATCCCTAACCATCTTTATCTCATATTCTGGGAACATATCATCATCAGTGCCTACTTCTTTTAATATAGAAATTAGTTTGTTTGCGGCTGCTTCTCCAAAAGCTCTTTGGTTTGCTCTATGATAGAATTCTAGTTTATCTATTATCTTTTGAAAAAGGACGTCAAAAGCTGCTACATTTTCATAACTAATAAAAGTACAATTATGGTCCTCACTTAGCGCAAACAATAAATCATTTAATTCTACAACTAAAGTATCTTCATCAATTCTCATTGGCATAAGTGTCATATCACTCTCAAGAACATCATCTGTCTTATCACCAATTTGATAACGAATATTAAAACCACAATAAGGACTAAATAGCTTCATTACATCATGTGGTTCATATTTCTTTCCATCTATTTGAAAATAAACACCATCATGTCTATTTTCACCAATCCTTATAGTACCAACTTCATTTGCACAATAATAATACTTATCATCTACCAAATGACAATCTGGATTAAAACCAATATCCTTTCGTCTAGTTATAGTAAGATTTTGAAGCGCAACAACTGTTTTCTCAATAACTTCCTTTACCAATTTATCTTGTCTTTCACTAGAACCAAAAGCTACAAATTCATATTCTGTATTTGAATGCTTTGAATATAATTGCCCCTTTTTATTACACTTATATACCTCAGACATCGTTACATTAATAGCGCTTCCAAGTTCTACATATTGGATAATAAACATATGAGTATCTCTATTCTCATCTATAACGCCATACATATCCTCATTAGAATCAATAATCTCTTCACAATAATCTAATGATTCCCTATAATATTCTCCTTTCTTTGGCTTAAAAAGATAAGCACCAACAGGCTTACAATGAACATACCTAGATGATACAAACTTCTTACCTAAAGTTTTAACCTTTGGTTCTTCTATCTCCTCATCTTCCTCGACAAAACGTAACTTATTCAATACATAAGAAACTAAAAACCTAATCGTTTTTAAATTATCACTCTCCATTTTTTTAATTTCTTCTTCATCCAAAATTTTCTTATAATCAGGAACATCACTTAATTTAAATACACCACTCTCAAAACCTGCAGCCACTTTTGAATAAATATCCTCACTATCAAAAATTCCTCTTTCCGCCAACCATTCTTTAGCTTCTTGACGACTCTTCTTTAATTCTTCCCTTTCTTTATCATTAAAACGATCTCTAAATGTCTTATTCTTCTCTTCCATAAATTTTTCTAAACCCTTAACCTCTCTATTCCTATTATCAATAAGCTCAGGCTTCCTCATCCTTTCCCTTTTCCTTTGATTACGCTTCCTCCTAGCACCCGTGGACACATTAGAATAATCATAATCATCAACCGTAAAATCAGCATTATAAGTCCCTAATTTATACGGCAACAATGAATTAGCTGTGCCAGTACTAATATGCAATGTATCCTTAATCATCTCTAATGTATATCCTTTGTTATAAAGATTATTAACAGCCTCCACCATATCTACACCATTTTTATAAAAATGATATACACCAGCACTAACTAGCAACTTCCTTATCTTTGTCATCGTCAAACCAAAATACAATTCCAAAGACTTCATAGTAGCATGCCCATCCTTATCCACTTTCATTTCAACACTAGGATGAAGATACAGTTCTGCTACTGCGTTAGACAGTTCATCTCTTGCCCTAATAGGATCATAATTTGGATTCGCCTTGGGCCTACCAACATCTCTCATACAATTAAATATTAGAACAGATTTTTCTCTATATCAATAATATTCGTGACAATTCAATTTTGTTACAAAATCAAATTAGTTGCTATTGATTATCGAAATCTTTTTAGACATTTGTTTCAAACAATAAAATTTGATAATATATTAACACCGAGACAACCATATTGATTATGGTTGAAAAGTGCCAACGTAATGTTGGTGCTTTTAAATTTAATCGTACCCATTAATATTACTAATCAAAAATACAATTCATCCATACCATTAGAATAATCAACATTAATAAAGTTTCTATAAGTAAGATACCTAGTTATCTCTCTAATTTCACTTTCACTTCTCTTGTTATCAAATCTTTTCTTCCAATCAACGATATAGTTATAAATTTGGTCTTCACAAACAGTTTTATTAGAAGAACATAATTGATCATAAGAATACAAAATTGTTGTTATTAACTCAGCTTGCGAAGCATCTTTAATTCTTCTAAACAACCAATAAGTTTTATATAAATTTACATTATCTTTATTAGTATATATACTCTTATCAAATTTAAATTCATCAGTAACTGAAATCACTATTGATTTACCAATAACAGTTTCACAAATCAAATTATTATTAGATAAAATTGTAATCATTTTCTTAATATCTGGAGAATATGGACCATAAGTTCCTATACCAAATTCCAAACCTAAATCAGTTCCATATCTCTCTAAGATATAACAAATCTTTTGAAATATAATTCTGCCAACTTTAACACTATATTCAGACTCGCTTAAACATTTAATAAGTTGCAAAACTAGCAACCAATTATCATTGATCTTTTCGTGTTTAATTCCTTCTGTTGAACCATCATTATTAACAGTAGACAAAAACTCTTTTGTCAATTCTTTTGTAGGTGTGCCAAAAGGAGCATACACTTCAATATCAATTGGTAAATCATTAAGCTTCTCAAACATTATTGGACCAACAGTCGCCCAATCAAGTCCACCATTTCCACATCCTAACGGAGGAAACACAATAGACTTAATTCCTAATTTTTCATAGTTACCAACAAACCAATCCAAACCATTTGTAATATATTCTAACTTAGAAGGAGATCTCCAATGTTCCTTAGTAGGAAAATTCAATATTCTAACTTTGCCATCTTCATAATAAGGATATAAAACACCGGTCTTAATCTGATTTAATTCACACTTTTTCTTATAATCTTCAAACATCAAAGGATAATTATCTTTAAAAATCTTAGCAATGCCCTTGCCCATAGCACCAACACAGTTTATAGTATTTACTAAAACATCTGCTGATGAGTCAAATATATCCCCTATTTTAACTTCCAACATAGACAATCTCCTTTCTATCGACCAAAAAAATAATTGAGTTATTGTCAATCAACATGATTATAAACGAAAACTTCAGCACACTTTATATATTTGAATTGTTTGCTTTTCGAATTGTTGTTTTCTTGTCTTTGATTTCAGAAGTAATAGACAATGTAGAACCATCTACGGCTAAAAGACGATATCTCTTATACAGTTTAGGTTTTATTATTCTTTCATTAAACAAATTGAATAAGGTATGAAAGGCATTTGGCTTAATCTTATCTCTTGCCTGCATAAAAGAGGAAACGGTCGGCGTATTCAAGTTATATCCAAATAATTTATACAATTCATCCTTTAATGAGCCGTCTTCTAATAGAAGTACCCTCATCAATGTATTTCCAAACAGGTGTTTTCTTTTTCGAGTGAAATATTTTTCTGGATTGATAACAAATAAAGAGCATGATTCATTCAATTGATATAAACATTGTTTTAATATCTTTTTCATATGTTTAAACTTGTTCATAAGTATTCCTCCCGTAACAGTGTACTTATAAGCAAATAACATATTTAAGCGTAACAATTCTTTGCTTGATTTTGGTGAAAAACATTGAATTAAAAAAAATGAAAAGCATAAGCTCTCATCTTCGTTTAATATCTGCGATATCAAAAAATGCAAAGAAGATTATTACAAATTTATAATTGGTAATTTATATATTCTTCTTGTAATTTTATGAAATTACAACATCTTCTTTTGACTTTTTCGTCTAATTCTCCAGATATATATAAGTTATATAAATTTTCCGCTTTCCTTAATACTAAAGCTTTGTTATTACTCAAATTTAGCCAAGTTAATTGGTTTCTAATCAAGTTTCTATATTGTAGTTCTGCTTCCGAACAATCGGAGTTGAATCCAGTATCAATAATTTCATAAATCCTATCATCATTTATAATTGGAAACATGTTATTAAAATTGATTGCACCGTATTCCCCACCATTAATTTTGTGAAAATCCAGGCCATTACTCATTCGAGCGTGTTTTACCTTTGGCGATGTCAATGGAATAACAAACTTATGTACATCGTTCATAATTAAGATACCAATAAATGGTCTAGGAAGATTATCGCTACCTATATGTTCTAACGGAATCTTAGAGTCAATAGTATTACGTAAAAAATCAGTATATTCCATTGAAATTCTAATTAAAACAATTCTATTATCTCTTAATTCCCACATAACTACTCCTAAAATAAAGAAATGGTCAACCCAAAATAAGGATTGACCGCTTTTTTCGCTCCCACTTGGTTTTGGTAGGGTACACCGCTTTTTTCGCTCCCACTTGGTTTTGGTAGGGTACACCGCTTCTGGTATTTCTACCTTC
>CAKUQM010000037.1 GCA_934675465.1 uncultured Erysipelotrichaceae bacterium
TGTGATATTTGTGGTAAGACTATATCTTCACATAAGGGTGGTGAAGCAACTTGCGCTAAGAAGAGTATATGTGAAATATGTGGACAAGAATATGGAGAAATTTCTAAGCATTTAAATCTAAAACATATTGAAGAAGCAAAAGCTACAACTACAAGTGTTGGCAATAAAGAATATTGGTATTGTGAAGAGTGTAATAAATATTATAGTGATAAGGATGGCTTAAATGAGATATCTAAGAAGGATACTGTAATTGAAAGACTTAAGGATGATAATACTAATAAAGATGATAATAATGTTGTAGAAATAGAACATAAAGATAGTAATCCTATCATATGGGTTGTTGTACCTATTGTTGGAGTAGCTATTATTAGTGGAATTATTCTTATTATTAAAAGAAAAAGATAATATGACATACTAAACTGACGTGTTGTTTTTGAAAGTATAACTATAAACTACCGTGTTGGTGTAAATAATTAGAGATGAACCACTTTTATATATTTATAGAAGTGGTTTTTATATTATTGGTATTTATGTTCTCTTAAACTAGTATGGTTAATGATCTTATTGAAAGCACCATGATCAATAAGCTTACCTCCATATATTTCACAAGAACATTTCTTTCTTTTTAGTTTGGTTTCAATATAGTAGGCATTATCAATATCATTAGACTTAAAATTTATAAAAGATGTGATAAAAACACTATTAGGTCACATAAGCTCCTCCTTCCATATTTGTTTTTCCTATCAGCTAAACATTATAAGGAAGGATTTTTATTTATCCATAAATCCGACAACACATAAATTTATAGTCACCCACATACATCAAAAAAGTGGCTATTTTCTAGCCACATACAAAGTTATAGTCCACCCACACCCACATGAGAAATTAGAGCGTCGTTAACTTAATACAGGGTGTCAAATGACACCATTGTTAACTAATTAAACTATGTAAGCTATCTCTTAATTCATCTAAGATTCTTTGTTCTTCCATAAAAGTTGTGATTAATTCCTCGGACTCTTTTGCAGTGTAACCATCTTTAATTAACCCACTTATAATAAGATCATAAACATTTTCCATCAATTGACTCCTCCTGACTTAATGGCATGTGAATATAAAGGCTAGTTATTTCCAAATTTTCCCATATTATTGCCATTTTCCACACTAAAATTGTAAGTAAAAGAAAGGACTGTTAGAAATTAGTCATTTCGTAACAGCCCATTTTATAAAGCCTTTATTTAATAACTTCTTTCATCACGCTATAAGCACCGTTGTTGTTGATATCGTTTAGATACTTAACAACAGCTTCTTCAAAACTAGGTATTAAAGTTAAATCTCTATCCCAGAATGAAGTATTTGATGCTACTTCATGTACTAGTGTCTTTACATCATCATCTTTATGATTATAGTAAAATTCAAGGACTTCCTTATCATCAGAAATAATATATTCGTCGCCATTTTCTCTATGAGCTACTAGACCTTTATCAGTTAATTCTTGTCCTTGATAGAACTTGATATAGAAGGCGAAACTAGCAGTGATACATTCTGGTAATTTATTAAATTTTTCTACATAGCCAAGAAGCGATGGCATTACTCTTGCCTTCCACTTTGAAGTTGAATTTAATGAAATGCTTAATAATTGATGATCAATGAATGGGTTCTTAAAACGATCAATTACAGAAGCTGCAAATTGTTCACAGTCTTCCTTCGCTAGAGTTAAAGTAGGAATTACTTCATCAAATAAAGTTTTATTCATGAACTTAGAAATCACTTCATCATTCATGCAATCTCTTACGATATTTTGACCAGCTTCATAAGCACCTAGGACAAAAGAAGTATGAGCACCATTTAAGATACGTACTTTTCTTTGTTTATATGGCTTATGGTCTTTACAAATAAGAATTGGAAGATTAGCTTTTTCACAAGGGAATTCATCTTTAATTGAATCAGGACCTTCAATTACCCAGAAACCGAAGATTTCACCTGTATCAATAATATTATCGATATAACCATTTTCATTATTGATAGCTTCTGCTTCATTTCTAGGGAAACCTGTAACAATTCTATCTACCAATGTTGAACAGAAGATATTTTCTTCTTTTACCCAATTGATAAAGTCTTCGCCTAAGTTCCAATCACTAGCGTGTTGTAATACATATTCTTCAAGTTTCTTACCGTTGTCATCGATTAGCTCACATGCAAGAATTATAAAGCCTTTGCCTTTTTCGTTCTTGAAGTTCAAATATCTTTCATACATAAACTTAGTTAATTTAGCAGGATAGCTAGATGCTGGGCAATCTTCTAATTTACAAGATGGATCATAGGCAATACCAGCTTCGGTAGTGTTACATACAATGAAACGTAAATCAGGGTTTTTAGCACATGCATATACTTCATCATAATCAGAATAAATGTTTAAACAACGGCTTACACATGAGATGATTCTCTTTTCATTTACTTTCTTACAATCCTTAAAGCCTCTTAGATATAAATCGTATAAGCCTTCTTGAGAATTAATTACTTCATTTAATTTAAAGCCATTATCTTTGTTGGCGATAGGTTGAACTAAGACTACCTTGGAATTGAAGTTAGCTTTTTCGTTCATGACATCCACAAAATAATCTACAAAGGCTCTTAAGAAATTTCCTTCACCGAATTGTAAGATACGCTCAGGTGCTTCTTTTAATAAGTAACCATCATAACCTTTTTCTTCTAATACTTTATAACTTAGTGTTTCCATATTACCTCCTTATAGGGTTACACCCTTCTTGAATATCGCTAAATCATGATACTTGTTTTCTTCGCTCTTCACTTCTTTACCACTGGCAACATCTAAGACATATTCAAATAGTTCGTTTGATAAATCTTTTAGTGATGTACCTTCTACCAACTTGCCACAGTTGAAGTCTATCCAATTGTTTTTCTTATTGTAAAGATTAGAATTACTTGAAATCTTTACTGTAGGAACAGGAGAAGCGAATGGCGTTCCTCTTCCGGTTGTGAATAAGACAATTTGGGCTCCAGAGGCAGCTAGGGCAGTGGCAGCTACCAAATCGTTTCCTGGTGCGCTTAATAGGTTTAAGCCTTTTGTGCATACTTGTTTTCCATATTCTAAGACATCAGTTACTTTCGCATTACCTGATTTTTGTGTACAACCAAGTGATTTATCTTCAAGAGTAGAAATACCGCCTTGTTTATTACCAGGAGAAGGATTTTCGTAGATTGTTTGATTATGAGCCTTAAAATAAGCCTTAAAATCATTAATCAATTTAACAGTCTTATCAAATGTTTTTATGTCTTTACATCTATTCATTAAGATAGTTTCAGCTCCAAACATCTCAGGTACTTCAGTTAAAATAGTTGTGCCACCCTTAGAAATTAATAAATCTGAGAAAGCACCAACAGTAGGATTGGCACTAATTCCCGATAGTCCATCAGAACCACCACATTTCATACCAATGACAAGTTTACTTACATCAACATCTTCTCTTTTATCATTAGCACATTTTGTCACTAGCTCTTCAATTAATTCTAAGGCCTTGCTTACTTCATCATCATATTCTTGGGCAACTAGATACTTAATCCTGTCACTATCATTATTAATATATGGCTTTAAAACATCGATATTAGAATTTTCACAACCAAGTCCTAACACAAGTACACCACCTGCGTTGGGATGATTGATTAAATCGGCTAGGATTTCTCTTGTGTTTTCTTGGTCATCGCCCATTTGGGAACAGCCATATGGGTGTCTAAAGGCATAGATAGCTTCAACACTTCCTTTAATTAAAGATTGGGCCTTTTCTTCAATTAAAGAAGCGACAGAATTCATACAACCAACAGTTGGAATAATCCATATTTCATTTCTTACGCCTACTTTACCATTTTCTCTTAAATAACCCTTAAAAGTTCTCTTTTCACTAGCTTCTAATTCCTTAAAATTAGGATTATATGTATATTCTAGTAAATCATTCAAACCTGTTTTTAGATTATGAGTATGGACATGACTACCTTTTAAAATATCTTTAGTCGCATTGCCAATGGGGTAACCATACTTAATGATAGGCTCTTTTTCTTTAATGTCTCTTAAAGAAAACTTATGTCCTTGGGGAATATCTTCGATTAGTGTGACGATATTTCCATCAACATCTAATTGACTTCCTTTGTTTAGAGGACTTAGGGCTACCGCCACATCATCAAGGGGATTAATTTTAATGAAACTGTTCATATTTTCTCCTTTATGTAAGTACTTACATTTCACTTATAATCTAGCACAAAATATCTGATTAATCTACAGTTTTTTTCTAATTTATGTTATTTTAATAGTATAAGTGTAACTACTTACATATACTATGAACATTTACGACATTGCGAAATTATCAAAAGTATCTATTGCGACCGTGTCTAGAGTAATAAATGGTAGCGATAGAGTCAGTGAAAAGACCAAGAAAAAGGTTGAAGATGTTATGGCTGCCTACGGTTATAAGCCTAATGTTTTTGCGCGCAGTTTAAATCTAGAACAGTCAATGGTAGTTGGTATTATGTGTCCTAATATTGCGGATAGATATATGGCTAAGGGGGTTTCTTTTCTAGAGAAACAATTAAGAAACTATGGATATGATTGTATCTTGATGTGTTCAGGTTATGATTTTGAATCTAAAGTTGAATGTGTTAAATCTTTGATTGATAGAAGGATTGATGCCTTATTTTTGGTTGGTTCTAACTATGCCAAGGATCATGGCAATAAGGATATTGAATATCTAAAGGATGCAGCGTTGAAGATGCCAGTAATCTTAATCAATGGTTATCTTAATTACGAAAATATCTATTGTGTCTTAACTGATAATAAAAAGGCTGTATATAAGGCTACTGATATGCTTATTAAACAGGGCAGGAAGAAAATTATTTTCTTGTTTGATTCATATTCCTATAGTTTGAAGAAGAAACTGCAAGGTTTTGAGTTGGCTTTAAAAGATAATGGTATTTTGATCGATAAGAATAATTTGATTTTTGTGCCTAATTCGATAATGGATACTTACAAAATTTTAGAAGAAAGAAACATTGAATTTGATGGGGTTATCGCATCTGATGATGCGATGGCAATTGGCGCCTTAAAATTAGCTTATTCAAGGGGTATTGAAGATAAAGTAAGTGTTGTTGGCTACAATAATTCTGAATTATGCCTGTGTTCTGTTAAAGAATTAAGTTCTATCGATTCTAAGATTAAAGACTTATGTAATTTAGCGGTAAAGACTTTGTTAAAGGTTATCAATAATGAAAAAGTTTCTAAGAAACAAGTTATTGATTGTGAATTTATTGAAAGGGGTAGTACAAAGCTATGAAAAAGTTTATGGATGAAGATTTCTTATTAGAAAATGAAGTAAGTAAGAAATTATATTTTGATTATGCATCTAAGATGCCTATTGTGGATTATCATTGTCATATTTCACCAAAGGAAATTGCTGAGGATAAAAAGTTCTCTTCAATAACAAAACTATGGCTTGGTGGTGATCATTATAAGTGGCGTTTGATGAGGGCTAATGGTGTTAATGAAAAATATATTACAGGCGATGGTAGTGATTTTGAAAAATTCTACTATTTTGCCAAGACTTTAGAAAAGGCTATCGGTAATCCTGTATATCATTGGTCACACTTGGAACTAAAAAGATATTTTGGTTATGATGGAGTCTTAAATAGTAAGACTTGCAAAGAAGTGTTTGAACTTTGTAACGAAAAGTTAAAGACAATGTCGGCTAAAAAGATTATAAGCGATTCTAATGTAAAACTTTTATGTACTACTGATGATCCCATTGACGATTTAAGGTATCATGATTTAATTAAAGAAGATAAAGGTTTTTCTACAGTTGTCTTACCAGCCTTTAGACCAGATAAGGTTGTAAATATCAACAAAGAAGGATTTAAGGATTATATTGATGAGTTATCTGATGTTTCAAATGTAAAAATTGAATCTTTAGATTCCTTATTAAAAGCACTTGATATCAGAATTGATTATTTTGTATCTAAGGGTTGTTTGGTTGCAGATCATGGTCTAGATTACTTGATGTATGAAGAAGGCAATGTAGAAGATATTTTCTTGAAGGCTATGAATAGAGAAATTTTAAGTCAAAAAGAGGCTGATGCCTACAAGACTTATATGTTGTTGTATTTTTCTAAGAAATATCGTGAAAAGGGCATTGTGATGCAGCTTCATTTTGGTTGTTTAAGAAATAATAATAGTTTAATTAGCGCTCCTGATACTGGCTATGATTCAATTAATAATTATGCACCTGCTGATAAGATGGTTAAATTAATTGATCATATGAATTTAAATGGTTTGTCTAAGACTATCTTATATAGTTTAAATCCTAATGATGATGAGCTTATAGATACAATAATTGGTTGTTTCCAAAATGATGATTGTGTAGCTAAGATTCAACATGGCAGTGCTTGGTGGTTTAATGATAATAAGACTGGTATGCTTAAACAAATGAATTCATTGGCCAATGGTGGCTTGTTAGGCAATTTTGTGGGAATGCTTACAGATTCTAGAAGTTTTATATCTTATCCAAGACATGAATATTTTAGAAGGATTATGTGCAATTATATTGGCAGCTTAGTTGAAAATGGTGAGTATCCATATGATGAAGATAATTTAAAAGAAATAATTGAGGGCATTTCTTACAACAATGCGCTTAAATACTTTGGATTTGATAAGGAGATTAAATAATGTTTTCAATTAAAATTAAGGTTCCAGAAACAATAAAAGAAGAATTAAATGGTCGTTTACTATTTATCGTAGATAAGCCGAATAAGAAAAAGGATAAGCAATTATTTAATCGTATTTCTTTAAATAATGGTTGTCCTTTCTTTGGGGTTACATTCTATGGCTTAATGCCAGGTGATGAGATTGATTTATTAGAACAAGCTGATCATATTTTGGGTTGGCCCTTTAAATTTGAAGAAATCCCCCATAAGAAGTTAGAAGTTCAAGCTTTCTTTATTAAATATTCAAAGTATGAAAGAAGTGATGGTCATACTGTTTATGGCATGGAGGATCATGGTGGCGGTGGCAATTTTAAGGAGAATCCATATAATCTTTATAGTGATGTGCTTACTGTTAACTATGGTAAACAAGAGATTAGTTTAACTTTAGATAAGGAAATTGAATTGCCATATGAATTAAAAGAAGGCATGGTGACTCAACAAGGTAATTATGAAGATAAGGAAAATATTAAGTATGTAAAGATACATTCTAAGTTATTATCAGACTTCTGGAATCATGATATGTATTTTGGTGCTAATGTCTTATTGCCACGTAATTATGATGCGTCTAAAAAGTATCCAATTCTTTATTGGCAAGGTCATTGGCCAAAGGATAGAGTCCCTTTGCGTTATGGTCATGATGAAGAAAGTGATAAAGAATTTACAGAATTCTGGGATAATGAAGCGCCTGAGATGATTATTGTGTCTTTTAGAGATGCAAATATTTTCTATGATGATTCTTATCATGTTAATTCAGCTAATTTGGGTCCCTATGGTGATGCGTTAGTAACTGAGGCTATACCTTATATTGAAGAAATGTTTGGTGGTTATAAGGAAAGTGGCGCCCGTGCTTTAGCTGGTGGTTCTACTGGTGGTTGGGAGTCTATGGCTTTACAACTTTTCTATCCAAAGTTCTTTGGTGGTACTTGGCCATTTTGTCCTGATGGTATGGATTTCCATGGTTTTCAATTAATTGATTTATATAATGATGATAATGCCTATTATTTAAATCATGAATGGTGTAAGGTAGAAAGACCTGCTTATCGTGATACCAAGGGTAATGTTATTTGGACGGTTAAGGATGAGAATGATTATGAATTAGCACTAGGTGGTGATAAAGCCCATGGACAGGGTCAATGGGGTATTTGGGAGGCTGTATATTCTCCGGTTGGAGAAGATGGCTATCCTATGAATGTCTTTGATCCATTTACTGGTAAGATTAATCGTAAAGTTGTTAAGTATTGGCATGATAATTATGATTTAAATGTTTATTTAAAGAAACATCATAAGGAAATCATGAAAGATCTTAAAGGCAAGATTCATTTAAGAGGTGGTGATATGGATAACTTTTATTTGAACTTGTCTCAATGGGATATTACCGAGACTTTAGAGAAGTACAAGTATGATGGCTATTCCGTAACGTTTAAAAAGGGTGGTCATTCATCTCATATAGCTTCTAAGGATTTAATTCTTGAGATTGCGGATTATTTTAAGAAACAAGGATATTAGGTGGGCTGAGGTCCACCTTTTTGGTATATAATTTTAATATTGTTCTTTGAATGCTTATTTCTCAGCTAGCGCCAAGAACCTTTTGGTGGGTTAACGAGGAGAAGGTTTATCGAATTTTTCGGCGGGTACCTTCCGTAGTGTCTACTACGAATGGACTAACAAATATAGAAGTGATTCTAAAACAAATTTAGTCCAATAGATATGATTGATAATAATAGAAAGTTGAGAAAAATATATGTGCGGAATTATTGGTTGCGTGGGTTTTAATAATGCCTACGATGTAATAATTAAGAGTCTTAGTTTATTAGAATACCGTGGTTATGATAGTGTTGGTGTAGGTCTTTTTAATAGTGGCAAAATTGAAGTATTTAAAAAGGCCGGTAGAACTGCTGATTTAGAAGAATTATTGAAAGATAATAGTTTTAATTCTAAATGTGGCATAGGCCATACTAGATGGGCTACTCATGGTGTTGTTAGTGATAAGAATGCTCATCCTTTTAAAGTTGGTAGGGTCACTCTTGTTCATAATGGGATAATTGAAAATTATAAAGAACTTAAGGAAGAATATAATTTGAGTGGTTTAAAGTCAGAAACAGATAGCGAGGTTGTCGCTGCTCTTTTAGATAAGTTTTATGATGGTAACGTTTTAGAAACAATTAATAAGGTTTGTTCATTATTGAAGGGTACTTATGCATTACTCGTGATGTTTGATGATAAAAAAGATACTATTTATGCGACAAGACATGTAAGTCCTTTGGTGTTTGGATACAAAGACAATGAGATTATGATTTCTAGTGAGGTGCTACCTTTAACTAATTACTTTGATGATTATAGTATCTTGCCAGAAGATTGTATCTTAGCCACGAATGATAAAGCTATAGCTGTTTATGATAAGAATCTAAATAAAATAGATGTTAATTTTCAAAAGATAAATGAAAAGAATGTTAATGAACTTGGTGAATATAAGACTTATCTTGATAAGGAGATTCACCAGCAGCCTAAGGTATTAAGACATTGTTTAAATAATTATGTAAAAGATGATTTACCTAATTTTGATTTTGATTCTTTAAAAAATATCAATAAGATATGTTTTGTGGCCTGTGGTACTTCTTATCATGCTTCTTTGATGGCTAAAAGTACGATAGAAGAGTATGTTAAGATACCGGTGATTGTTGAGGTTGCAAGTGAATTTATTTATCATGAGCATTTTATCGATGATAAGACTTTGTTGATTGCCTTGTCACAATCAGGAGAAACCATTGATACGATTGAAGCTGCAAAGCATGGTAAATCTTATGGGGCTAAACTATTATCACTTGTTAATGTTGAAAATAGTGAATTAGTTCATATTTCGGATTATCATTTATTAACATTGGCTGGAAGAGAGATGTCGGTAGCATCCACTAAAGCTTATACATCACAGTTATTGGTTCTAAGACTCTTTGCCTACTATTTAGCTTTAATAAAAGATAAGATCAGTATAGATGAGGTTAAAACTAAGATAATTGATTTGTATAAGTTACCTTCAATGATTGAAGAAATCTTTACAAAGGAAGATGACATTAATCAATTAAGTAAGGCTTTAGTAGGAAAAGAAATCTTCATGATAGGTAGAGCTAATGATTATACAAGCTTATTAGAGGCAGCATTGAAGATTAAGGAGTTAGCTTATATCAATGTGAATGCTTATATGGGTGGTGAGATTAAACATGGTCCTATTGCCCTTATTGATGATAAAACGGTGGTGATTGGTTTGAGCTTGGATGAAAAGCTTAACACGAAGATTGTTAGTAATCTAAAGGAATGTGAATCTAGAAAGGCTAAGATTATTCTTGTGACTAATGATAAATTGAATACAAATGTATTTGATGAAATCATTTTGATTCCTGATGGTAAAAAAGAAATAGAGGAGATGGCAAGTATTGTCATATTCCAATTGTTGGCTAAGGATTTAGCACTACTTCTTAATAGAGATGTGGATAAGCCTAGAAATTTAGCTAAGGTTGTAACTGTTGAATAATAAAAAAGCGAGAAATAAGCATTAAAGGACAATATTAAAACGTCCATATGGACGTTTTATACAAATGGTGCCGACGATAGGGTTTGAACCTACGACCTACGCGTTACGAGTGCGTTGCTCTGCCAGCTAAGCTACGTCGGCATAATAGGGTATTACCCTATTTTTTTTGTAAGTTTATAAGCTTTCAACATGATGTCATAAAGACGTTTTACAATTGAATTAATTTGATATTCAAATTGACCAATTAATTCTACAACTTCACCACCATATTGTTTCTTATAAGTATATAAGCCATAAGATTCACTCTTTGGATCAAAGTTTCCGGTGATGCCATAGAAGTTGTAATAATCATAGCCTTCGTTTTTACATAACTTGATAAGTTCGGCTACGATGATATTAGAAGTGTTAAAGTGTTGCAAGCAATCTTCATCATTTCCTGCCAACAACATTATAGCTTCTTTACCATAGGTTAATAGACAGACAACGCTTAATGGTACTATCTTACCTTTTTCTTTTTCTAAAATATCTAATTGTTCAATAATCTTTTGATTAGAATTAATAGTAACCTTTTCTTCCTTGATTCTACCTGCATTAGAAGCTTCATGTTCCATTAGTTTTTCAACACGTTTACTAATTTTTGATATTTCAGCTTCAGCATTCTTACGGCACTTATCAACATCGATTTCAGCTACCATGTATCTTAGAATTTTATCTTTAGAAAGGGCTGAATACATTTGTTTGTAGTAACCAAGGGGTCTATCAATAAAGCCTTTCCTAATTGAAGTTTTATTCATTAAATCTTTAAAAACTTCAATTTCATCTTCTTTTAGTTCTCTAACATTAATCCCAAAAAAGTCTTTTTTATTGGCCCTTCTTTTAGCTTCTTTCTTAAAACCCTTATAGATTTCATCAATAGTCTTGTCTTTAATATTTAATCTGAATAAGAAACGAGGTTGTAAATTTTCATAATATAGGTTATAGCCCGTATGTTTATAGCCTAAAGAAACGAGCTGATTAACTACATCATGATTGTCAAATCCATCTTCAATAATATTTCCATCAATATCTCTATGATTTAATAAAACATAGGGGTCAATGATTAGTTCGAAGACTTTTTTGTTTTTTAAATAAGCTATAAGTTCTTTGTTTACCTTAGTTAATAATTCTTTGTCGTTATAATCTATTAAGAAACCTCTAGGACAATAGGCCATGTAGCTGTTTAATAGTGGCATTTTCTTTAATAGGAATAGACCACAAGCTTTTATTTGATTATCTTTTTCATAAGCCAAATATAAGCCTTTCCAGTTGGTATAAGATTTTAAATCGGCCCAGTTGCTTGTTTGATAAAAAGTAACATTGTCAAATGTTTTGGAGATACTATTAAAATCTTCTTTTTTAATTTCTTTTATCATTTTAATTTCCTTTTAAAGAACGGTGATATAAAATTCTTCTTCTAGCTTTTAAAAGATTAGAAATAATCTTATTAGCTAGGGGTCTTGTGACAAAGTCGAATTCACCGACAAATTCTACAAAGTCACCACCAAATCTTAATTTAAATAAATAAATACCGTAGATTTGACTATCTTTATCAACTTTTCCTTCCGATCCATAGAAGTCTACTGTTGTATATCCTTCTTTTTTGCTGTCTAAAAGAATGTGATAGTAAAGTTCATAGTTGGCATTTAAGAATAATAATTGATCACTATTGCCACCGTGGATTGTCCATACTTTGTCTTTAAATTTAGCTGTTATGATTGAAGATAAGACAATTCTTTCTTCCTTTAGTTCATCAACTTCAGCTTTTAATTTAAGAATCTTATTTCTCTTTTGTGCTAAATCCTTTAATTTATTCTCTTTCTTAGGACCATCAGGTCTTTGATTAACGGTATCGATTTCTTTATCAACAGCAGCTAACTTATTATTAAAGATTTCTTTTAATCTATTAGAATTGATACTAGCTACATAGATATCTGCTTCATTCTTATTTTTAAGATTTTCATAGAAGTTCTTAAAATAATCATAAGATTCTACAAACATCTTCTTTCTAAGGGATGTTTCTTTCATTACCTTGTAGAAGTCATCTAGGGCACCTTCTTGGTTTTTAGTGATAGTTACTTCATAAGGGTTCTTATCTTTTAGAATCTTTTTAGTAGTGTTATGTAGATTCTTGAATAAGTCTTCTTCACTTTGACTAACGTCTACTCTAAAGGTAAAGCGCGGTGCTGAGCTTTCTGTGAATTTGGTTGTGAAGCCTCTAAAATTGCCACCGTTTTCTTTGAAGAAGTCAATTAATCCAAAAGTATCATAGGTTTCTATTCTGTTGGCATCACCATCTAGCTTGGCAATGATGATATCAGGGTTAATTTTAAAATAAAGACCATGATTCTTTTTAGTATAAGTTTTTAATGTTTCAATTACGTTCTTTAATAGTTTTTTGTCACTGTAGTCACAAATAAAGCCTCTTGGACAATAATAAGTTGAATAGGGTCCAATTTTCTTTTCTAGCATTAAGGCTGTAGCCTTTAGATTGTTGTTTTCATATAGTCCTAGGCAATGAGGGATATATCCTCTGTTTTTTGATACGTCTTTCCAGGCACTTGTTTGCATAAAATGTGACTTGTTACTATTAAAGACAAATTCGTCTAATGTCTTATCGTCTATTTCTTTTGTTTCCATACTTTTTAATTATAACATTTACTTTATAAGGGATATGGTAAAATGAGTATAAGATGTTTGATGTAATTGTAATAGGTGGTGGTGTAACTGGATGTTCCATTTTAAGAGAACTATCTAAGTATGACCTAAAGGTTGCTTTACTGGAGAAGGAAGAGGATGTTTGTTCTGGAACTAGTAAGGCTAATAGTGCAATTGTTCACGCAGGACACGACGCAAAGAGTGGCAGTTTAAAGGCTAAGCTTAATGTGAGGGGTAATGAGTTGATAAAAGAGCTTGCCAAGGATTTAAATTTTGCTTACAAGAATAATGGTTCTCTAGTATTGTGTTTTGATGAAGAAGATTATCCAAAGTTGGAAGAACTTTATAATCGTGGTATTACTAATGGTGTCAAGGATTTACATATCTTAAATCATGATGAGGTTTTAAAGTTAGAACCAAATCTAAGTGATAATGTAAAGTATGCCTTATTGGCTAATACTGGTGCAATTATTTGTCCTTTTGAGATGAATGTTGCGCTTGCTGAGAATGCGGTGGCAAATGGCGCGGAAGTAATTCTTAATACTGAAGTTAAGGAAATTAAAAAAATTAATGATCATTATTTAATCAATAACCAATATGAAACAAGATGTGTTGTTAATGCAGCTGGTTTATATGGCGATGTGATTCATAATATGATTTGTGAGAAAAAAAGAACTATAACTGCTCGTAAGGGCGATTATTGTTTATATGATACTGACTTAGGCGATCTTGTATCGCATACTATTTTCCAACTTCCTACTGCTAAGGGTAAGGGTGTTTTGGTTACACCTACTGTTCATGGTAACTTGTTGGTAGGTCCTAGCGCTACCGATATTGATGATAAAGAGGATACTGGCACTTATGCGAGTGATTTGGATTTTGTCTTAACTAATGCGCTAAAATCAGTTAAGTCTTTATCAAATAATAAGATTATTACATCTTTCTCAGGCTTAAGAGCTAAGGGTGATACAGGTGACTTTATTATTGAAGAGGCTAATGATAATTTCTTTGATGCGATTGGTATCGAGTCTCCTGGTTTAACTAGCGCTCCTGCCATTGGTGAGATGATTTGTGAGATGGTTGTCGAAAAGTTAAAGCCAAGTCTAAAGGATGATTTTATTTCTACAAGAAAAGGTTTAGTCCACTTAAAACATTTGAGTTATAAACAGCGTGGCGAACTTATTAAACAAAATCCTTTATATGGCAATATCATTTGTCGTTGTAATGATGTTTCTGAAGGTGAAATTATTGATGCGATTAATAGTCCAATCAAAGCTACTTCTTTAGATGCAATCAAAAGAAGAACTACGGCTGGCATGGGAAGATGTCAGGCTGGTTTCTGTTGTCCTAAGACAATTGAAATATTGGCTAGAGAATTGGGAGTTAAGGAAGAAGAGATTACTAAGAATAATGCGAAATCTAGAATGATTCTTGGAAAGTTAGGTGAAGATGATGAACTATGATGTTGTGATTATTGGTGGTGGTCCAGCTGGTTTAGCTAGTGCCTTAAGCATTAAGGAAGAGGGCATTGATTCTATTTTAATCATTGAAAGAGATGATAAGTTAGGCGGTATTCTTAACCAATGTATTCATAATGGTTTTGGTCTACATACTTTCAAGGAAGAGTTGACTGGTCCTGAATATGCAGCTAGATATATTGAGAAGGTCAAGGAAGCTAATATTGAATATAAATTGGATACGATGGTAATCAATATTACTAAGAATAAAGAGATTACTTATGTTTCTAAAACAGATGGCTTAAATACAATTAAGGCTAAGGCTATTGTCTTGGCAATGGGCTGTCGTGAAAGAAGTAGGGGTGCCTTAAATATCCCAGGATATAGACCTGCTGGTGTTTATAGTGCTGGCAGTGCTCAAAAACTTTTAAATATCGATGGTTATCAAGTTGGTAAGGAAGTGGTAATTCTAGGGTCAGGTGATATTGGCCTTATTATGGCAAGAAGAATGAGTTTAGAGGGTGCTAAGGTTAAGTGTGTTGCAGAAGTCATGCCTTATTCTGGTGGTTTAAAAAGAAATATTGTTCAATGTTTAAATGACTTTGATATTCCATTACTTTTAAGTCATACAGTGATTGATATTAAGGGTAAGGAAAGAGTTGAGGGTGTTGTCATCGCCGAAGTTGATGAACATCGTAAGCCAATAAAAGGAACTGAAAAGGAATATAAGTGTGATACTTTATTACTTTCGGTTGGTTTATTACCAGAGAATGAATTAAGTAAGATGGCTGAAGTAGAATTATCTAGAATTACTGGGGGTCCAATTGTTTCTGATAATCTAGAAACAAATGTTGATGGCATCTTTGCGTGTGGTAATGTCTTACATGTTCATGATCTAGTTGATTATGTTTCAAATGAAGCTTCTAATGCCGGTAAGGGTGTTGTTAAATACTTAAAAGAAGGTAATGTGAGAAGTGATATGATTAAGATCAATACTAAAAACGGTGTACGTTATAGTGTTCCTTCTTATATTGATATTGAACATTTAGATAAAACAGTACTTATTCGCTTTAGAGTAGCTGATGTTTACAAAAACAAGAATCTAGTTGTCTTTAAAGATGATGAAGAGATTAAAAGAGTAAAGAAGAAAGTGATGGCACCTGGCGAGATGGAACAAATCATCTTAACTAAAAAAGATTTAGATGGTGCTAAGGAAATAACACTTTCTTTGGAGGATTAGTATGGAAACTAAAGATATGATTTGTATTGGTTGCCCTTTAGGATGTAACTTAACTGTTAAGATTGATGGCGAAAACATTGAAGTAAGTGGCAATACTTGTCCTAATGGTGAGCGCTATGCCAAAAATGAAATTACTAATCCAGTGCGCATTATCACATCTACAATCGATGTCCTTAATGGCAAAAGAGTTTCATGCAAGACAAAAGATGCAGTACCTAAGGGTAAAATCTTTGATTGTATGAAAGAAATTAGAGCTGCTAAAGTAAAGGCGCCTATTAAAATTGGTGATGTCTTAATTAAAGATGTTGCTCATACTGGCGTTGATGTTGTGGCTACTAAGGAAATTGACTAACAAAACAAAAACCGCATCGCGGTTTTTGTTTACTCATATGAAATTATTCTCAGTTCCTTGATTTCACCTATTTCCTTTAGATATTTTTTTAAATCATCTAAAGACATATTCATTTCACTAATATCAAGAGAAACCATAACTGGGGCAATACCCTTTAAAGGTACAGCTTGAGAGATGGTAATGATTGATATACCAACTTTAGAAAGGGCATCACAAACCTTAGACAAGGCTCCAGTTTTATGGAATAAGTCTAAAGATAAAACTAGTTTTCTCTCATGTGTTCCTTCTTTGTATGGAAAAACCTTATCTTGATACTTATAGAAAGTACTTCTAGAAATGCCACACTTTTTACAAATATTAGTAATTGATTCATTATTATTAAGCATTTCCTTAGCCTCCACTACTTTTTCAAAACACTTAGGCAGTAGACTTTTTTCGACTATTAAGAACTCTTTAGACATTTTACTCCTTCCTTATCTATCTTTACATTTTGGAAATA
>CAKUQM010000038.1 GCA_934675465.1 uncultured Erysipelotrichaceae bacterium
TCATTAATCTTATAAGCCAAGATTCTAGCATCATAGTTTCTGATTGTACTTGGTGATTTTTCATAGGCATTAGAAATTATAAAAGGATTTCTAGAGATAGTAACTAAGAGATTAATTAAAAAGTTTATTTCATAGTATTTTGGAATAGTGTAACCATATTCATTTATTAGATTTTCTGTTTCTAAACATATTTCATTTACGGGAATATTAGGAAAATAGTCTTTAAAATTATCGATATCTGAAAAGAAAGAATAAGATTCGTTGTGAATAATATTTCCTAATAGTTGTCTTTTATTTTGTTCATCTCCAATAATGCTTACATGATTGTTTTTTCTTTCAATTTTTAAATCATATAATTTTAATTGAGCATTAATTTGAGGAAGCAACTTTAAAAATTTACTATTCGAAATATAAAAATATTCAGTAATTTCATTTACAATTAAACTATTATTTTTTATTAGAATATATTTAATTATCTTATCGACATTTTCTTCTTCTATTTGATAGTCAGCCAATATATCATCTATTTCTTCAATAAATGAATCATTTATAAGATAGCCCTTATTATTCGAGATTATGATTTCTTTTTCTTGATTTATATGTTTAATATCGTTGATTAAAGTTCTTCTTGTGATATCTAAGTCAGAGGTAATTGTTTTTGAAGTAATATACTCATTACAAGAAGAGATTATCTTTAATATTTCAAGCTGTCTTATGGTGAATTTAACCATGTTTATATTAAAACATAAAATTTAATAGATGTATTTCACAATGGTGTGAAATATAAGAAATTACAATCATTTTACAAAGTGATATATTGCTCATGTGAGGTAAACATATGACTGGTAGAAAGTTTTTGTGGGGCGGTGCTACTGCTTCATATCAGTGCGAAGGTGCTTGGAACGAAGACGATAAGGCTCTAAGTATGTGGGACAAATATCTTCATGATAATAATTTAGAAAATGGAGATGTTGCGAGTGATCATTATCATAAATATAAGGAAGATATTAAGTTAATGGCTGAAGGTGGTCATAATGCTTATAGATTTTCGATTTCTTGGCCTAGAATCATTAAAAACAAGGAAGGCGAAGTAAACAAGAAGGGAATTGAATTCTATAGATCTTTAATTGATGAATGTAGAAAATATAATATTGAACCTTTTGTTACTTGTTACCACTGGGATTTACCAGAATATTGGCAAGAATGTGGTGGCTGGTTGAATAAGGACGTTGTCTATGCCTTTGCGAAATATTGTGAAGTATTGTTTAAAGAATTTAGTGATGTAAAATTCTTTTCAACATTCAATGAACCAAAGTGGTTTATATTTAGCGGCTATATGTCAGGCAACTATCCACCAAATCATGTTGGTAATGTTCAAGAAGTAATTGAATGCTGTTATAACGTGATGTTGGCTAGCGCTTTGGCTGTTAAGAAATATAAAGAAGGCAACTATAATGGTGAGATTGGTTTAGTTGCTTCTTATCAAACAATTTATTCAGTTGGCGATAATAGAGAGGCTATTAGAAATGCTGAGAATTATTGTAATAATTGGCAAACAGAAACAGCGTGTCTTGGAAGATTCCCTGCTGATATGGTAGAAAAACTAAAGAACAGTGGTTATGACTTTAGTTTTGTGAAAGAAGAAGACTTAGAAATTATTAAAGATAATACAGTAGATTTCATCGGTCTTAATTATTATTCTCCACAATATGTGCTTCCATATAGTGGTGGTGAGACAAACGTTAAAGTTAATAATTTAGGTAAGAATTATAAGGGTGATATGAGAAGTGTTGTTAAGGGTTGGTTTGAAATTGATAACGACACTATGCAAAAGCTTCCTCATAATCCTTGGAACATGGTTAATAAACCTGAGACGATGTATGATGCGGTAGCTAGAAATAATTATTTAAATAAGCCTATGTATCTTACTGAAAATGGTTTAGGCATGTATGAGGATATTCATGGTGATTTAAATGATGATGAAAGAATTGAGTATATCAAAGAGAATGTTAGAGCTTTATTGAAGGCTAAAAAAGATGGTTCTGATATTAATGGTTACTTTGTATGGTCACCGTTTGACTTATATTCTTGGAAAAATGGAACTGAAAAAAGATATGGTTTAATCGCGGTAGACTTCAAGAATAACTGCAAGAGAATTCCAAAGAAGTCATATTATTGGTATCGCGATGAAATAAATAGTGATTGGGAGGATGTAAGATGATCAATATAGTTTTAGTTTGTAATGCGGGAATGTCAACAAGTATGTTGGCAAAAAGAATGGTTGAAGCGGGAAAGGGCGAATTTGATGTTAATGCTTATAGTGAACAAGAGTATCTAAAGCACACTGATGTAGCCGACATCATTATGGTTGGCCCACAAGTACGTTATTTAATTGACCAAATTAAAGAGAGTACTAAAAATCGTATTCCGGTTGTAAGTATCAACCCCCTTGCTTATGGAAGAATGAATGCAGCTGAAGTTCTTAAGCAAGCTAAAGAGATACTAAACAAATAAATTTAAGAGGAGATATTTATTATGGAAAAATTTATTGCGTGGCTTGAGAAGCATTTAATGCCTATCGCCAACAAAATTGCTAAACAAAGACATTTGATGGCTATTCGTGATACTTTCATGACTATTTTGCCGCCTCTATTCTTTGGTGCAATCATCGCTGTTATTAACGCTGGTTCAGGTTTTGAATCAACTAATGCTTTCTTAGTAGCTTGGAAAAACTTTGCAACTAACAACTCATTAATTCTTGGTTGGTTAAATCTAATCACAATGAGCGTTATGTCATTATATGTATGTATTGGTATTACATATTACTTATCAAAAAGATATGAACTAAATGTATTTATGCCACTTATTACTGCAGTTGCTGGTTTTGTAATGTTGGCTAGTTATCCACAAGAATTAGGTTATGGTAATGCCTTAGTTCAAATCACATATTGGGATGGTAAGGGTATTTTAGTTGCGATTTTTGTAGCTATCTTTACTGTTGAAATGTTTAAGCTAATGAGAGATAAGAAAGTCGGCTATATTAAGATGCCAGATTCAGTGCCTGCTGCATTATCTGATACTTTCGCTTCTCTTGTTCCAACAATCATTATTTTAACTATTGATTCTATTATCTTCACTATTTGTTCAAAGGCTGCTGGAACTTCTTTAGCTGGAGTTGTAATCAACATTTTATCACCTGCCTTTGAAGTAGCTGATTCACTACCTGTAGCAATGTTGGTCGCATTCCTTCTAAATGTTGGTTGGTTCTTTGGTATCCATGATGCTGTATGGAGTGGCTTATTAGCTCCAATTGAATATGGTACTTTATCAATCAATGCTGCTGCTAAAGCTGCTGGCACTGTTTTACCACATGTATTTACTGTATCATTCTGGTGCTACTTTGGTATTATCGGTGGTCTTGGCAACTGTTTAGCCTTGGGTATTTTATGTTTAACTTCTAAGAAAGAAGATATTAAGATGGTTGGTAAGCTTGGTATTATTCCTGCTTTCTTTGGAATCTCAGAACCTATTACATTTGGTCTTCCTATCATGCTTAATCCAATTTTGTTTATTCCATGTTTCTTAACTTCTATTGTTAATGTTACTGTTTCATACTTATTGATGTCTGCTGATGTTATTGGTAGAACTTTCGCAATGTTGTCATATAATATGCCATCTATCTTTGGTTCATATTTAGCAACAGGTGATATTAAGGCTGCAGTATTGATTGTAGTGTTGATACTTGTTGATATTGTAATCTATTATCCGTTCTTTAAGGCTCACGAGAGAAACTGTGATAAGCTAATGTCAGAATAATTGATTAGGAGCCACTTGTGGCTCCTAATTTTAGAAAGGGTATTTTATGGAGAATATAATTACTGAGGAGCAATCATTTACGCTTATATTACATGCAGGCAATGCTAAGAGTAGTTTTATGGAGGCTGTTAATTTTGCCAATAAGGGTGAATTTGATAAAGCCGAAGATAAGATGAAAGAGGCTGAAGTTGAGCTTAACAAGGCTCATCAGATGCAAACAGATCTTTTGGTTAAGATGGCCAATGGTGAAGCTTGTTATGCAGATCTTTTAATGGTTCATGCTCAAGATCATTTAAATAATGCGATTATGATGAAAGATCTTGCTAGACAAATCATTTACATGCAAAAAGAAATATATGATTTAAAAAAGGATAAATAATGACATTAAGAAAAGATTTTTTATGGGGTGGTGCTACTGCCTCTTATCAATGTGAAGGTGCTTGGAATGAGGATGATAAGGCTCTAAGCATGTGGGATAAATATTTACATGAGGGAGGCTATGAAACAGGTGATGTAGCTAGTGATCATTATCATCATTTTAGAGAAGACATTAAAATGATGAAGGATGGTGGTCAAAACTCTTATCGTTTTTCTATTTCTTGGCCTAGAATTATTAAGAATATTGAAGGCGAAATTAATCCAAAGGGAATTAAGTTTTATAGAGATTTACTTCTTTGTTTAAAAGAAAATGACATTACTCCTTTTGTTACTATATATCATTGGGACTTACCACAATATCTTGAGGACAAGGGTGGCTGGTTGAATGAAGAAACATGTTATGCGTATCAATATTTCGCTAAGGTATGTTTTGACAACTTTGGCGATTTAGTTAAACATTGGGTGACTTTTAATGAACCTAAGTGGTGTACAGCTTCTGGCTATCTTGTTGGTAATTATCCACCAGGCCACAAAGATCCTTATGAGATGATAGTAGCTGCTTATCATATTATGTTTGCGAGTGCTTTAGCTGTTAAAGAATTTAAGGAAAATAATTATGAGGGTCAAATTGGTATTGTACATTCATTTTCTCCTGTTAATGGTGTTGATGATACCTTAAAGACTAGAATCGCTATGCGTTTTGCGGATAATTATGCAAATAGATGGGTTCTTGATACTGCCGCTAAGGGCGAATTGCCTTTTGATTTGTTGGAGTCTTTGAGTGAAAAGTTTGATTTGTCTTTTATTAAAGATGAACATTTACCTATTATTAAGAATAATACTGTTGATTTCTTGGGTTTAAATTATTATTCACATACTTTGGTGAAGCCTTATACAGAAGGTGAAACTAATTTTGTCGTTAATAATAGTGGTAAGAACTTTAAAGGCAAGAATACTGTAATCATTAAAGGATGGTTTGAACAAATCTTTGATAATCCAAATGCTACTTATACTGAATGGGGAACTGAAATTTATCCTCAAGGTTTAGAAAAGGGCTTAATTGAAGCTTATAATGATTATCATCTGCCTATTTATATTACAGAAAATGGTATAGGTGTAAGAGAAGATGTTAAGGTAAGTCAGGTTCAAGATGATTATCGTATTTCATTTATGAACGATCATATTAATGCCATTATGAATGCGGTTGATAAGGGTGTTGATGTAAGAGGCTATTATGCATGGAGTTCTTTTGACTTGTATTCTTGGAAAAATGGTGTTGAGAAAAGATATGGCTTAGTAGCGATAGACTTTGATGATGAGAATCTAAAGAGAACACCTAAGAAGAGTTACTATTGGTTTAAGGATATCATTGAAAGTAATGGAGATAAGATTAAGCGTAAGAAGAACTTTTAATCTATAATAAATTGGTGAGGTATTTTGAATGAATTATGATGTAGTTATTATAGGTGCAGGACCTGGTGGTATTTATTCTGCATATGAACTGGTTAAAAAAGACCCTAGTCTAAAGATTTGTCTATTAGATAGTGGTAATGCTCTAAATAAGAGACATTGTCCGATTGATGGCAAGAATATTAAGTCATGTATCAATTGTAAATCATGCTCAATCATGTCAGGTTTTGGTGGAGCAGGTGCTTTCTCTGATGGTAAATATAATATTACTAATGACTTTGGTGGTACTTTATATGAATACATTGGCTATGATAAGGCATTAGACTTAATGAACTATGTGGATGAAATCAATGTTGAACACGGTGGTCAAAACTGTAAGAAATATTCAACAGCTGGAACTAAATTAAAGAAGATTTGTATGCAAAACTCTTTAAAGTTATTAGATGCTGAAGTAAGACACTTAGGAACTGATGTTAACTATATCGTTTTAGAAAATATATACAATGAAATTAAGGATCATGCAGATATCATCTTTAATACACCTGTAACTGATGTTATTGCCAATGGTGATAATGACTTTAGTGTAGTAACTGATAAGGAAACATATAACTGTAAAGACTTAATCATTTCAGTAGGAAGATCTGGCTCATCTTGGATGGAAAAGATTTGTAAGAGCCTAGATATTCCAACTAAATCAAATAGAGTAGATATCGGTGTTAGAGTAGAAATACCTGCTGTAATCTTCTCAGACATTACTGATGAACTATATGAATCAAAGATTGTCTATCGTACTCCACACTGGGAAGATAATGTTAGAACCTTCTGTATGAACCCTAATGGTATTGTCGTAAACGAGAATACTAATGGTATTATTACTGTAAATGGTCACTCATATGAGGGCGATGATAAAAAGACTGAAAACACTAACTTCGCCTTACTTGTATCTAAAAACTTCTCATATCCATTTAAAGACTCTAATGGCTATGGTGAATCAATTGCTAGATTATCTAATATGTTAGGTGGTGGTGTCATTGTTCAAAGATTCGGTGATCTTGAAAGAGGAAGAAGATCAACACCTGCAAGAATTGCAGAAGGTTGTGTTAGACCTACATTAAATGCTACTCCAGGTGACTTATCTCTAGTGCTTCCAAAAAGAATCCTAGACTCTATCATTGATATGATTCATGCGCTAGATAAGATTGCCCCAGGTACGGCTAACGATGATACATTGTTGTATGGTGTAGAAGTTAAATTCTATAATATGACAGTAGAAGTTGATAATAATCTAATGTCTAAGTACAAGGGACTATTTGTCATTGGTGATGGTTCTGGTATTACCCACTCGCTATCACATGCATCTGCAAGTGGTGTCTATGTAGCAAGATATATTACTAATAATTTATAAAAATATAAGGTGTCTTCATAAATGTGGACATCTTTTATTATGTTGCAAAACAAAAATATCTAATTTTTATGAAAAGGGCTTTCATTATTTTTTGTTTGTGTTAAGATACTTACATATACATCGTATAATCCTTTGGATATGGCAAGGGAGTTTCTACATTGCTACCGTAAATAGCATTACTATGAATGAGCCGTCTTTTGTATCTGGCTTGTCCCTTGACGATGTTAGGATACTTAGGGGGGCTTTTCTTTTTGAAACTTTTAGAAGATAAAATCTTAAGTGATGGCATTATTTTAAATGGTGACATCTTAAAGATTGATAATTTTTTGAATCATCAAATCGATGTTGAATTGTTGGATCAAATGGGTCAAGAGTTTAAGAAACTTTATTCTGACAGCAAGATTAATAAGATATTAACAATAGAATCTAGTGGTATTGGTATTGCGGTAATGGCTGCAAGATATTTTAATAATTGTCCTGTTGTTTATGCGAAAAAGGGCAAGTCATCAAATATTGGTGGCGAAGTTTATGAGTGTGTGGAGAAGTCATATACTCGTAATGTTGAATATCATATTCAGGTTTCTAAGAGATATTTAAATGAAAATGATAATGTATTAATTATTGATGATTTCTTGGCTAATGGTGAGGCTTTAAATGCGCTTATTAATATTTGTAAGCAAGCAGGCGCAACAGTTGAGGGTTGTGGTATTGCGGTAAGTAAGTCTTATCAACCAGGTGAAGAAAGAATTAAGAATATGGGGGTTAGGGTTGAGTCTCTTGCACGTATTAAGTCTATGCATGATGGTTCAATCGAGTTTTTTGGTTAATACAAGGTGTTCTTGTTTAACATAAATAAAGGAGAGACAAATGAAAAAATTAATTGCTTTACTGTTAGCTCTACTAATGGTATTTACTCTAGTTGGCTGTTCATCTGATGAGGGTGATAAGACAACTGGTGATGCTGATGTTAAGATTGGTGCAATCATCTTAGGTGATGAGAATGAAGGCTATAGCTATGCACATATCGCTGGTATTAAGGCTGCTGCTGAGAAGCTAGGTATTCCTGAATCTAACATTATTTGGAAGTATAACATTAAGGAAGATCAAGGCTGTTATGATGCTGCTGTTGACTGCATTGAGAATGGTGCATCTTTAGTATTATCAAACTCTTATGGTCATCAAACTTATATGGAACAAGTTGCTAGTGAGTATCCTGAAGTAACTGTTATCGCTGTTACAGGTGATAGAGCTGCTGTTTCTGGTTTAAGCAATTTACATAATGCCTTTACAAGAATCTTTGAAGCTAGATATGTTTCAGGTGTTGTAGCAGGTTTAAAATTAAAAGAATTAGATGAAAAGGGTGAACTAGTCCCTGCTAACTATAATGAAGATGGTGAAGTTAAGCTTGGTTATGTTGGTGCATATCCATATTCAGAAGTTGTTTCTGGTTTCACTGCTTTCTATTTGGGTGTTAAGTCTGTTTATGAAAACGTACATATGTATGTAGAATATACTAACTCTTGGGCTGATTTAACTGCTGAGGGTACAGTTGCGGATGATTTAATGTCTAGAGGTTGTGTAATTATTTCTCAACATGCTGATACAACTGGTGCTCCAAGTACAGTTCAAAATAACAATGATTCTAACAAGTATGGCTTCAATGCTTATGAAGTAGGTTATAACATTTCTATGTTAGATGTTGCTCCTACTGCTGCATTAACTAGTGCTACTAATAACTGGGAAGTATTCTATGAATATGCATTCTCTTGCTTATTAAATAAGACTGAAATGGATACTGACTGGAGTGATGGTTTCGCTTCTAATGCAGTTGGTATTACTGACTTAGGTACTTCTTGTGCTGATGGTACTGCTGATGCTGTTAAGGCTGTTGAAGATGATATCGCTTCTGGTAAGTTGCATGTATTTGATACAACAACTTTCACAATTGATGGTGTTAATCCTACTAGCATGTTGGGTGATGTTGATGCTGACTTTGTTCCTGAAACAGAGGGTGTGGCTGATGGATACTTCCATGAATCAGAATTTAGAAGTGCTCCATACTTCCCTAATGCTCAATTGATCGATGGTATCACTGCTTTGGGTGAATAATTAATTTTATATCTTAGCTACAGGCCCGTTTGTGACCTGTAGCTTTTTTTGGAGGTTTTATGCAAAACGCAATTGAAATGGTGAATATCACTAAGACATTTGGTGATAAGGTTGTGGCAAATACTAATGTCACAATGAATATCAGACATAAAGAAATACTTTCTTTGTTGGGAGAGAATGGTTCTGGTAAGACTACTCTTATGAATATGCTTGCAGGCATTTATTATCCTGACTCTGGTCAAATCTTTTTTGATGGCAAGGAAGTTAGTATTACTTCTCCTAGTGATGCGTATCATTTGGGCATCGGTATGGTGCATCAACACTTTAAGTTGATTGATGTTTTTTCTGCCCTAGAAAATATTCTACTTGGTCTTCCTAGTAAATTAGATGTTAAGGAAGTAAGAAACAAGGTAGAAGAAATCTGTAATAAGTATGGTTTTGAATTAAATCTAGATGCAAAAGTCTATGATATGTCAGTGTCAGAGAAACAAACACTAGAGATTGTTAAGACCTTATATCGTGGTGCTGAAGTGCTTATTCTAGATGAACCTACGGCAGTATTAACGCCTCAAGAGACAAGAAAATTGTTTAATGTCATTAAGAACATGAGGGATGATGGCAAGGCTGTTGTTATTATTACTCATAAGTTGAATGAGGTTCTAGAGGTTTCTGATAGGGTAACAATTTTAAGAAAAGGTGAATATGTAGGTACTGTTGATACTAAGGATGCCACTGAACAATTATTAACTGAGATGATGGTTGGTCAAAAGGTTGAGCTTAATATCAATCGTGATTTAATTGAACATAAGGAGAAAAGATTAGAAGTAGCTCATTTAACAGTTACTAATAATGATGGTAAGAAGGTTGTTAATGATGCTACGTTTGACTTATATTCTGGTGAGATTATGGGTATAGCTGGTATCTCGGGTTGTGGTCAAAAGGAATTATTGGAGGCAATCATGGGTTTGACTAAGGCTGATGATGATTCTTCAGTAATCTATCATTCTACTGCTCATGGTGATCATCAATTAGTTGGCTTGTCTACTGAGAAGATTAGAGGCTTTGGCTTGCACTTGGCTTTTGTGCCTGAAGATAGATTGGGTATGGGTCTTGTTGGTAATATGGGCATGACTGAGAATGTCTTGTTGAAGAGATATAAGAAGGGTTCTGGGCCTTTCTTACATACTAAGAAGCCTACTGAGATGGCTCAAAAGATTATGAATGATTTGGATGTTAAGACGCCATCTTTAGAATATCCACTACGTAGATTGTCTGGTGGTAATATTCAAAAGGTTTTAGTAGGTAGAGAGGTTGCAGCTAAGCCTACAGTACTTATGACTGCTTATGCGGTAAGAGGCTTGGATATTAATACTTCTTATACAATTTATAATTTATTAAATGAAGAGAAGAAAAAGGGTGTAGCAGTAATTTATGTAGGTGAGGACCTAGATGTATTGTTGGCACTTTGCGATAGAATTCTTGTAATGTGTGATGGTCATGTCAATGGTATCTTGGATGGCCGTAAGTGTAGTAAGGAAGAGCTTGGTTATTTGATGACCAATCTAAAGGAGGCATAATGGCTAAGGAACCTAAATTTACAATTAGTAAAAAAGATGATAGTCCTCTTTGGCAAACTATTTTAATTAAGGCTATTGCGGTTATTCTTTCATTAATTGTTTCAGCTTTATTCTTATATTTTGTGACTAAGTTAGATCCTATTTCTGTTTATGCGTCTATGTATAAGGGCGCCTTTGGTACTCCTAGAAGATTCTGGATTACTATTAGAGATGCAGTGTTCTTGTTACTAGTGGCAGTGTCACTTACCCCAGCTTTTAAAATGAGATTCTGGAACTGTGGTGCAGAGGGACAAATTTTAATTGGTGGTTTGGTTACTGCTGCTTTGATGATTAATTATGGTAATATTATCTCTACTCCAGTATTATTATTAATTATGTTTATTACTTCAGCAATTTGTGGTGCTTTGTGGGCTTTTTTACCAGCTTATTTTAAGGCTAAATATAATACTAATGAGACGTTGTTTACTTTGATGATGAATTATGTTGCGATTCAATTAGTAGAATTCTTCGTTGACTTCTGGGATAAGAAACAAGCCCATTCGGTAGGTATTATTAATATGAATACTCATGGTGGTTGGTTTATGTCTATTGGTGAGTATCAATATTTGTTGAATGTAACTATTGTCTTATTGATCTCGGTTCTTGTTTATATTTATTTAAAATATTCTAAGCATGGCTTTGAATTGGCTGTAGTAGGTGAATCTGAAGCTACTGCTAAGTATGCGGGCATTAATGTGAAGAATACAATTATTAGAACTGTCTTATTGTCTGGCGGTATTGCCGGTATTGCAGGTTTTGTAGAGGTAGCCGGTATGTCTCATACTATTTCTAAACAAACTGCAGGCGGTAGAGGTTTTACAGCGATCATCGTATGTTGGTTGGCTAAGTTTAATATCTTGTCTATGGCCTTTATTTCATTGTTGATAGTGTTCTTGAATAAGGGCGCTTCTCAAATTGCCTCTGACTTTGGCTTAAATGAATATGCTTCTAATATTATTACAGGTATTATTTTGTTCTTTATTTTAGGATCTGAATTCTTTGTCAATTATAAGTTTGTTAAGCATTCACATAAGGAGGAAGCATAATGACTAGTGCACAATTAATTTCTTGGATTGTTTCAGCCATTACTTTTGGAACGGTTATTATGTTTGGCTGTATTGGTGAGACTATCAATCAAAAGGCTGGTAATTTGAATTTGGGTGTTCCAGGTATTATGCAGCTTGGTGGTATTGGTGCTTTGACTGGCGCTTTTATTTATGAAAGCAGTACCGCAATGCCAAATGGTGTAATTGGTATGTTGTGTGCCTTGTTGTGTGCAATACTTGCGAGTGCTTTAGGCAGTTTGATTTATAGTTTTTTGACTGTTACTTTAAAGGCTAATCAAAATGTTACTGGTTTAACACTTACTATTTTTGGAACTGGTATCGCTAATTTCTTTGGTGGTTCTTTGATGAAGCTGTCAGGTGGTGTTGGTTCTATTTCGGTAGCTACTACTGCCAATGTGTTTAAGCTTCGTCTCCCTTTTATTTCAGGTAAGTTAGGGCTATTTGGTTCTTTATTCTTGAATTATGGTTGGATGGCTTATTTCTGTTTAGTTTTGGCTTTTGTGGCTAATTATTTCTTAACAAAGACTAGAACTGGTTTGAATCTAAGGGCAGTTGGTGAGAATCCAGCTACTGCTGATGCGGCTGGTATTAATGTTACTAAATATAAGTATTTAGCTTCTATTATTGGTGGTGCTATTTGTGGTCTTGGTGGTTTGTTTTATGTAATGGACTATATCCAAGGAACATGGGCTAATGATAATACTATTGAGGCCTTAGGTTGGTTGGCTGTTGCACTTGTTATTTTCACTTCTTGGAAGCCTAAGAATGCTACCTGGGGTGCTTACTTATTTGGCTTGTGTTATTGGGCTTATATTTATATTCCTGCTGAAATCTCTAGGGCTTTGGCTGATGTCTTGAAGGTAGAAAGAGTTACTTATCTTCAAAATCTTTATAAGATGTTGCCTTATATTGTCACTATTGTGGTATTGTGTGTGGTTTCTGCTAAGAAGAAGAAGGAGAATCAAGCACCAGGTCATTTGGGTGTGTCTTACTTTAGGGAAGAAAGATAAAAAGTAATAAATATAAAATGTATTTGTAAATTAAAAGGAGTAACGTTAAACTCCTTTTAATTATGGTTATTTTTGATCAGTATAGTCTTTAGAAATATCTTCTAAATATTTAAAGTCACAACATACTTTTGACAAATAATGATTAGGATTATTACAAACCTTTTTATATAACATGCTTGCTTTTAAATATATCGAATCTTTTACTTTTTTGTCATTTATGAAAAAATATTGCGTTAATAATAACATTCTATATCCATAATCATCAACATCGTTAATGATTATCTCTTCAATGAGGTCATCAGTTGGAACAGGTATCATATAACTATACATTATTCTGCCAAAATACTTAGTCTTTTCACCGGTAGTTATGTTTATTGGTGTTGAGATTCTATTAAAAAATTGTTTATTCTCTTCGTAATGAGTTTTGGGATGAGTTAATGGGGCAAGATATTTAAAACCATTAATTTCGAAGATTATACCTACATAACATTTTTTGTGTAGGTATAAAAGATTAAATGTGTTTGAAACTTTTGTAAAACCTCTTTTTTCTAATTCTTTATCTTGAAGATATTTTACATATTTCTCATCAATTATATAAAACGACAATTCTTTGTCCACAACTATTCCTCCTAAAAAAAATGAGGACCAGTCCTCATTTGAAACTAAACTGTTTTTCTTCTCATTTAACGGTAGTGAAGCACCGAATGTTTTTCTTCTCATTTAACGGTAGTGAAGCACCGAAAGTTTATCTTCTCATTTAACGGTAGTGAAGCACCGAATGTTTAGCTTCACTTATAATATACCATGAAAAGAATAAAAATGTTGCCTTTTGGATGAAAGTAGCACAACATTATCACTTGCTATTTGCTGTTTGAAATAGAATTTACTTTTTCTTAGTATGTAAAAAAATCTATGTTGAAATATTACAAGATAACAATAATTTTATATGTTTAGTATGTTTCTATATTATCCTATTTCATATATTTTTATATTAGCCTTCCAATTAGAGTATTCAAAGCCTATTGCGTTAACGTGTTAAAAGTGTATAATTTAGAATACAAATAAAACATGGGGATGTCTTGGTTTCGACAGGTTTATGTTGGATTTGGATTGCAGTGGAGTGGTTACCTTATAACCAAACAAAATTATTCGGCAATAACGAATTAGCATTTGCTTAATCGGTTGAGCGACGTTAGCTCCCAAAGCAGCTTCTGATTGTAAAGCTTGTAGCAATCAGTCGTAAACACAAACTAGGTGAAGAAAGTTAGCCTTATCTTTCAATCCGAAAACCGAAAAGGCAAATTCAATACTTGGTAGTTTAGGTCGTTTGTATTGTCTTATTTAAAACTAAACTAAACTGTAGAAGTCTGAATGTGGGACTATTCTTGGACAGGGGTTCAATCCCCCTCATCTCCACCATATAGTTATTTGTGCTCTAGAACTTGATGGTTTTGGAGCTTTTTAATTTAAAAAGGCAATTCATGATTGCCTTGATTGCTAGATATTAAGATTGATGATGATATCTTCAGATTTGTTATCACCAAATAGACCTGTCATATAGATAGGTAGATAGATGTTTTTATCATCAATTTCTATATTAGATGGTGATAGAATATAAGCTTTCTTAATAGAGTATTCTCTGGCATTTAATAAATTGTCTAATGCCTTATGAAGCTTATAATCTTTACCTGATTTGATTTCAAGTGGAATGATTTGATTGTCATATTCCATCAAAAAGTCAATTTCTCCAATGTTCTTGTTCTTAAAATAATATGGCGTGATATTGTTGCTTATTAGCTCTTCAGCAATATAATTTTCAAATAATGCACCATTATTAATTTCGTAATCAGGATTCATATCAAGAAGTTCTTTACTAACATAGTCTGGGTAACATGATGTTAATAATCCGACATCAGACATAAATAACTTAAATTGGTTTGTAGACTTCGAAAGGATTAATGGAGCCTTCGGTTCATTCGCAATGTAAATAGGTATAGCTACTGCAGCATCTTTAAGCCATAAGAAACTGTTTTCGTAACGATCAAACTTTAATTCTTTGTCTAATTGTGTAAACACAAATCTTCTATTTTGTTGATTAAGTTGAGCTGGAATAGAATCAAAGATTGAAATGATTTTTAGCTTCTTATCATCATTCTCATATTTAATAAAATCAGCTTTGTATTGTCTTATGATATTCTGCTGTTCATCACGAACTTCACGTAAATTCCTTGTTTTGACAAAAGTATCAACAACAGAGGGCATACCACCACAAATTAGATAATAATAAAAGGCGTTTAACATACGTTTATGAATTATTTCATCAACTGGTTCTAATTTTACATAACATTCTTTTAAATATTTGATTGTAGTATCATTAATTCCAATCGCATTAACAAATTCGAATAAGTTCATGGGGAACATTTGAAACATATCCACATAGCCAACAGGAATACTCTTTATGCCCTTTAATTCAACACCTAAGTTAGAACCACTTAGAATATATCTATATTTTCCTTCATCAACTAAAAATTTAATTTTAGTGATTATTTCAGGATATAGTTGCACCTCATCTAAAAAGATAACTGATTCGCCTTCTATTAGCTGGATATCAGAATACAGTGCTAATTTCATCGAAATATCTTCAGCATTACTTAAATCTTTAATCGCATTTAAGATATCTTCTCTTTCTTGGAAGTTAACCTCAAAATAAGAAATATTATTTTTCTTCAGCATTTCTCTTATTAGATAAGTCTTGCCAACTTGTCTTGCACCATATATAAGTAAGGCTTTTTTACTATCGTTTATCCAATTTTGAATCTTATCTTCATATTGTCTTTTCATCTTAAATGCTCCTTTTTCTTTATAATACATCATTTTGCCCCGTTTTTCATGATTTTTGAGCATAGTTTTGCCCCGTTTTTCTCAAGATTTAGGTATAATTTTGCCCCGTTTTTCTAAAAGGTTGTAGAACACAAGTTAAAATGATACCACTTTATAAGGCCTAGGCATGTACTGTCTAAGCCTTATTTTGTTATTGTTT
>CAKUQM010000039.1 GCA_934675465.1 uncultured Erysipelotrichaceae bacterium
ATAAGCCCATAAACAGTGAATATATTGAAGTTCATTTATTATAGGCTAATGTTCATGCGTAATTACTGTTAAAGAAGCATGTTACTTATGCACAAAAAGTTACTAAACTTTTAGCCCAATTATTCTACTCCATATTAGACATAAACTCAATATGCTAGTAGCATATCTCTACTCTCTTTATTAATCCTAAGAACTCACTAGAATCAAAGTATAAATTATCAAGTATTGGAAGCAAATCTATATACTCCTCTACTAATTCATCACTATGCTTATACTTTGTCATAACCACAAGATAACCATTATCCCACTCTTTAACTTCTACATATCTTTCTAATGAATATGGAGCAAGAAAACGTATTATATGATCTTTATACTTAAAAATTGTGTAATTATTATCATTACTTAAAAATGCTACACCATCCATTGTTTTCTCCTCATAAAATCACATCACAATCAAAAAATGTATGATTGTTTGTATTGTCCTATTAAAACAAACCACTATCAACAATTTGTTTAAGAGCTTTTACAACATCCTTATAAGTAACCTTCTCCTCCAACAATAAAGAAGTAATAGTTTCATAATCTTGTTTATATGCATCCTCATCAATTATTCTATTAAGCAATTCAGAAATATCATATTCAGGTGCAGAAGAAACACACACTGCTGACTTAGACCTTTCTTTTCTAACATCTCCAATAAAGCTTCTAAAATCATTATCTAAATGTATATAAGGCAAAAGCTTATATACATCATATAAATGTCTAGAATGCTTATTGATATTGTCTTGCAAATAGTAGTCACATATCGCAAAAACCTTATCTACAAAGGTTCTATCAAGGCCTTGCACTTTCATATCAAATGGTTTTAAACCATATTCATCATCTAAATCTATATTGTTTTCTATAAGCACATCACCTATTAAAGATGATACTAATAACACATTAGTAGGAAACGAAACAGAAATATAAGAAGTTTCAAGTATTATTGTTGGAACCACACCTTTTTCATCATAAGGAAAAATAGATTTGTAAGAAATCAAATAACGATTATAATCTCTTCTACTTCTAATATTCTCTATATTATCAATTGTCATACCAAGCTCTGCTGCCGAATCAATAATTGCTTGCTCAACACGCTTCTTTTGACCTTGAGTTAGATTATTATCTATTGTAATGTCAATATCTTCAGAAAAGCGTTTAATTACCTTATAGCACTTGCTCAAAGATGTACCACCCTTAAACACGATATATGGGATTTTTTCAGACAACAGCTTTAACAACATTGTTACATAATAATCTTTCTCAACGGTATGAGAAAAAATATCGTGTTGTTCATTAACATAAGTAATCATTTCTAAGAAATCATCTTTATCATTGTGCAAGTACATCATTATAAATCACCTCTGTCTCAACTAAATTTTTATACAATTTGTCAGGATAATACTTAAAATAATCTTTCATATCAGCAACACTAATATTCATATCCCTCATATATTTTGATAATCTATTATTTAATTCTTTGCCCTCTACTTCAGAAAAGATGTCAACATCTAGAATTAAATCCAAGAACTGTAAGATCTTATAATTATCATCAGTAACAGTAGTCCTAGGTTTTTTAATAATAACCCTTGATTTACCAACATTAGTCTCACGATAATTACTAGTAGCCTTATTAGTAACTATTTGATATAAAGCGGGAACCTGAGAAGTTAAGCCCATTAGGTTATAGAACAACAACCCACTAATATAACCACACTTTTTGCCATCATTCTTAAGATATTTATATTCCAATACTATTTCAGGATTTAAACCTACTTCAAGATTAAACTTTGAAGGCCTAGGAAGATAATAGACACCATTCTCATACCTTTTTACTTTAACATCATCAACTAACTTCTTCATCTGTTGGCGTAGGTTATCATAAGACATACCATCAACCTTTAAATCACTTAAAATAATTGGCTCATTAAGCTTAAAGTTATTTACTAGGTATTCATATAAGTTATTCATACTTTCCTCCTTTCACTAATTTGTGTAACATTTGTTCACTTTCGTTATTATTATACTAAGACAATTTAACTTCATCAATATTAGTTTTATAGACTAAAGAATTACCTGCTTTCTTAGAAACTAGATAATTAGCATTTACAAGCCTTTTAAGAATAGTATTACGGAAATAAGTAGAATCACTTATTCCTAAGAAATCAGCTATCTCCTTAGCGTTATGCCCCTTGAAATAACAATAAGAAAGAATCTTATCATCATGCTTAGATGCATTAACAAGTGGCAAGAATTCTACTATTGGTAACAATGAATTATTAAGCATTCCTTCACTATATGTTAGATCTGGAAGAGTTAGAGTAAAGTGATCAGAACTAGAACAAATAAACGGTCTATATTCATCACCATAGTCCTTATATTCTTCCATAATCTTCTCAAAACCAGTACCAGCAGCTTCCATTACATTACACATTACAAGAATTGAAGAAATTAAATCGTTTCTTCTTTTAGAAATTATATTAGATAAATCATAAGTCTTTTCTATATTATCACCTCTATAGAACTTACCAGGAGAAGATATTTCTAATCTATCTTTAAACATATCTATTTGGATTTGAGAACCATCTAAAAAATAGTCTCTATGAGCTATTGCATTAACTAGCCCTTCAAACAAAGCACGTTTAGGATAAGCATCTAAGTTTATTCAACCTGTATCTTTTTTAATTAAACTATGGTTCATTCTTTGTTCGACGAATTCTAACATCTTTTCTAATACACTTATCAAATTGCCATTATATTTATTAATAGTGACAATTCTTTCGCTACCTCTAGTAAAACCCGAAAACAGAGAACATTGTGCCAAAGACTTATCGCCAGCATAATCATCTCTAAAAAGAAGAGCGCCATTTGATAAATAACCATCCTCATTATAGAAACCCTTAGACAATAATGCCTTTTCCTTAAGTTGTTTACCATTATTGTGTTTTGCATAGAAATCTCTTAATGTCTTAAAATCATCAAAACTAAACTTTACATCAGTAAAGGAAGTATCAAATTGTACATTCTTATTTTGATTACTCATTTCTATGATTTCTTCATAAGTGGCACCGTTGGTATAGCCATATCTTCTCATGTAAATAGAAGAAGAGTCATTATAATTAATGATAACTGGTTTGAAAGCAGCAGAAGGAATATCAATCTTAATTATGTATCTTGTAGTGTTATTAATATCATACGGCAAGAAAGAAATCTTTACAAAAGGTCTAGGAAAAAGGTGCTCATTTAATTGATTATTAATATAATTCTTTTCACCATCTACTTCTTCCTTAGAAAAACCAATTAGTTTATTAGTCTTATCGGCAACACCTATATACATAGTTCCACCATAAGCATTAGAAAAACCTGCTATATTGCTTAACCAGCCTATAGCATCATTCCTATCTAATCTAGGCACACGAATATCATTGTAATTCATATTTAATAATACTTCGTCTATACAAAACATATTCTTCACTTCAATGCTACTTCAATGGAACTTCAATTAAGTACAGAATCATCATTCTAGTTATCTATATAATTTTCTTTTATAGTGACTTAAAACAAAATTCTAGCACACTAAAAAACTGTAAATCAAAAAGCAATAACGCTATTCTTTTTCTAAAATATTTATCTTAACAGTCTTGGTAATTTTTTGGCCATATTCATCTTTTACAGATAAATTGACAGTTTTTATACAAGGGGTTTTGGTGCTAATTTCAGTATGAGATAATTTACCACCATCGATTTCAATCACAAGACTATCAAAATCTATTTTTTCATTTACAAACACTTCACACGATTCAACACACTTTAGTTTTAATTTGTTTTTCGATTTATTTCTAGCATCATGATAATTGTGAGAAGACTTGATTGCCTCTTCGCTTATCCTATCTGTATACATTTTATAATCATTTAATAATTCTTTTAGTTCATCTTCACTCAAAACAGAAAGAACACCATCTCTAGTTCTTTCTCCAATTATTCTTTGCCTTGAGATAAATCTAGTATGTTTAAATAAAACTATAGAACCATCAATATTTAAAATATGGTGGTATTTTTCTGTTTTTCTTTTTTTAGAAGTCGTTGTAGGAAAAGCTAAAAATATATCTCTATCTTCTGTTGCAACTAAAACACAATAATGAGTTAGTCCAAATTCAGGGTTAACATTTCCCTTAAAATCAATTAAATATAATCCGCCATTTCTTATCTTGCTTCTATCCATACTTCAGTCCCTTCCTAAAATTAAAATTGGTATAAAAAAAGGATACCGAAGTATCCGCTTCTTCGTAAATCGTATTAACGATTTATATTTGCGGACTGGATACCGCATCAAGCAACAATCGCATTTAGAGATACGATTGCTAGGTGTTGCTCATTGGCAACTCTTCAGATAAACCTTATTTATCTACACCTATAGTACCACAAAATTGGATTTTTTGATACCTCATCTAAATATAAAAATTCATCTTTTTAAAGTTACTGTTTAAAGTTATTACATTGGACAGCCATGCATCTAGTCAATTAAATAAACTTCAAACATTTACGAGAATATTCTCGTATATTTACTTATGTTTTATGAGAAAAATATTATTGAGTGTTTAAAAGCCTAATTATTCTCCCACGGCTTTTCCATCTTCTTTCCATTCTCATACACCCTAGTGTGGAAAAGAATCGTATCAGAAAGTTCATCTGCTATTTCGATTCCTCTTTGAGCTTCTTTAGACTTGACCCTACCCATAAATGTATTAACAGCATTGGTACCAGTTGGAAACTCCTGTGCTTTCATAAGTGTTTCTAATGATACATCAAGAAATTCAGCAATTTTGTGTAAATCATTGGCATTAATGGTTTTAGAACCATTCATAATCTTGTTTATTGTTTCTATAGGCATATTAATGCCATATGCTAAATCGATTATACTTATATTCTTTGTGGTAAGTTTTTTTGAATATTATTCACAATAATCATATTTACATCAATCATTTACAAACCACCTTTATTTAAAAAAGTAGCTATCAAACAAATGACAGCTACCTCATACAAATTTCTAACTAGCCATTACTCCTGGCTTTCTTCATCTATCCCCTTTTCCTCTAGTATCTCATCTACATATTCCTTAATTACATAATAGATAACCGCAACAACAGGAACACCAAGTAACATTCCAAAGAAACCAAAGTAAGCACCACCTACTAGGATTGCAAACATAATCCATAATGAACTAAGTCCAACTGAATCACCAAGTATGGCTGGTCCTATGATATTACCATCTACTTGTTGAAGGATGATAATCATGATAACGAAGATTAAACAATCTAGTGGTTCTACAATCAACAATAATAGAGCACATGGTACAGCACCAATAAATGGTCCAAAGAAAGGAATAATATTAGTTATTCCTACAATAACTGATATTAAGGCTGCATATTCTTTGTTGATAAACAACATTGAAATAAAGCATAGGATACCAATAATAAGTGAATCTAAGACCTTACCAGAAAAGAACTTGGTAAACTTATCTAGGGCTAGGTACATAATATTACGTCCTTTTTTATATTGTTTAGCATTAAAGAAAGCTAGGCCCATTCTTTTAACATTAATCGCAATCTTTTGTTTATCAATAAGAATATATAGACAAACAATAAATCCAATTACGAAGTTACCAACACTACTAATAGCAGTAATAGTTGAAGTTAGGATATTAGGTACAAAGTCCTTAGCTGCATTCCATAAGGCAGTAACTGCTTGATTTGAATACTCATAGATCTTAATTACTACATCATTAGATAAGTGTACATTCTTTTGTAGTCTTTTTATCCAATCACTAGAATTACTTGTAAAGTTAGTTACTAGTGTTGATAAAGAAGATATACTAGCAATTAGTTTAGGCATTAATAGGTATACCACAAGAATCATCGTAATAACTAATACTAATACAGAAACTAGAGCTCCTATAAATCTTCTTGTCTTAAATGGCCACTTTTCAGGTAAATGAGTTTCAATATATCGTGCTAAGTTATTAGTAATTATCGCAAACAAGATACCCCAAATAAATGGAGATAACACTTTAAACAAGTTAGCTATAAAACTCTTTACATCAGGTAACTTAAATAATAGAACAACAAACAAAGCAATCAATATGCCTGATGTTGTTAAGATTCTAATTGACTTTTTTTCATCTGCATCATTTATAAATTTATTCATATTAATCATTATAAAGCATATATAAGATGATAGTAATAAACTTTACTTTATCTTTACAAAGCTTTCTTACTTTTATACTAAATCAATTTCAATAAAGCGTTAACCTGTTCATAGGCATCACGTTTTATCATTTCGATACTCTCTTCATCTTCTAAGTCAAGAAAGTCAGCAACATCTATTGGACCTGCGTGATTCTCTGAAGCGAACTTACCAGCTAATTTTTCAATGGTTTCTAGTACCAACTTCTTATCCTTTACAGGTTCAAATTCTTTCGCTAACTCTTTTACACCACCAGCATAATGTTTAATTACAAAATATATATCATATGCATCTTTAGCTTTTCCTCTTCCCATAGCTGCAGTTTTCATAATCAAATACGGAACTACAGCAACAACATTTACATTAGCTATATCTAGAGCACCATCTGGACGTTCCGCTTCTACACTTATTTTTTGAGCAGGGAAATCAAACGCAAAATTTCCTCCAGTAGCTTTTAATGCTTTTAAACCTTGAACATGTTGACTTCTCTTTTTAGATATAGTTCCACCATACATTCCAGCAAGAATATCTATATCAACATCATAAGATATTCCTTCTACAATAAGTGTTTTTACAAAAGAAAAATATTTTTCCGGATGTTCACTATACCCATTACTCTTTAATATTCTAGACATATTGTTATATCCTTCATCTTTTAACATCAAATGATTTAACATGATATCTACATCAACACTACCAACATGTCCTTCTTCTGGAAACATTAAATCAGGTACCCAACCACCAACAACACGAATTTCATCTTCGTATTCTTGAAATAAATTAACTAATTCAACTAACACCCTATGCGCAGCTCTTTTTTGACCTTCTGAATAGTCAATGCTGCTTTTTAAATCTTCATCATGTATCACTTATCAATAATCTCCTTCCTTTTCACTGCTTCAGCTATTTCTTCTCCTCTACCCTTTATTTGCATACAATCCAAATAAACTTGTAAAGGAGATACAACTACGTCTCCATTAATAACTCGGTAATCTTTGATATACGAATCATTTTCCAAAGGGAAAATGATCACATTAGAACCACTGCCAACTTCTTTTAAACCTAAATAAGATATCGCTTCTTGAATATCTTCTGGCGCTATATATACATGCACCTTATTATAACGAACAACAGGGGCATAACGTACACCTGCAGAAAATCCTGTTAGATAAGAATTAATGCCAGTATCTTTTTTTAAATTTTTTAAACGTTTTTCAATAATAGATACATTATCCAAACTGTAACAAGAATAGCTGTGTATCTCTTTATTTCCATATTCTTTGCTCCAGGCAGACAATAGTGATTCGGGTTCACTTATTATATAACCATCAGCTATCTTTTTAGCCCATGCATTATCAACTAAATAATTAATAAGTTTAGATACTTGACCGATGCTACAATTAACCTTTTCTGCTAGATACTTAATTTTCCAAGGTTTGTTCAAATCCTTGAATAATTCTCGCAATACATTAGAAGAAACTACTGAAGACCTTTCAAAAATTGATATAGACTTATACTCCTTTGGTTTTATATTCTTATTACCATTTTCATACAAATATATAGAATGGCCACTAAACCAACAATTACCAGCATAATCAAAGTATCCTATTTGATTATCCATACATATTTGAGCAGTACGCTGTGAAATAAATGGGGCAACTATTACAAACGATTTACTATCATTTTTGTTGATAAGATTAATTATTTCAGATGGATAAGCCCTATTTACAAAACGAGCATTGATATTAAATTTATATCCATCTTTCATTTTAACAAGCACAACAAAACCATCATCTTTTCTAGAAGTAACTTCATAACTTTTAATATTCGGTAGTTTTAACAACTTATTAACTACACAATCTAATCCTTGTTTATCTAGCTTCATTCAAAATAGTAGTTTCACTCCTGTAGTGAAACCTATTATATCAGTGAAACTTTATATAATCAAATTAAAAGAACTAACGATTCATCTCATCAATTAGTTCTTCTGCCAAGTATTCATCTGATCTACAGTGCATATCAGCTATACCCCTACTCATCATAAGGTATAGATCTGATTTATAGAAAATATCTAATGCTTTATCTAAGCTTATGCCACATTTATCGGCAAACTTTTCTACTACACGAGCATATTTCATCTGCAAAAGAATTGGATTAGCATTCATTGTTTGTTACTCCATTTAAATTTTAGATAAGAAAGAGCCTTTTCACTGCGAAAAACAGTTTGTAAGTTTGGCTTTTCATAGCGCAATCTCTTAATAGCTTCATTCTTATCGATTAAGCCATCAAAATATAATTCAACAGTATTAAAAACTTTATCGTTGACAACACCACCAATAACCAAATCATAGTCTGTAGCATCATTGCCTTTTCGACAATTCAAAATGAAATCAAGCCACTTTTCTGAATATGTATCAAATTTTAATACTTTTAAATTATCATGAGCTGTTTCATCAAACTCATAAATAGAAACAAAGCCTTCTTTGCCAGATTTTATAAGTCTTTCACACCATTTTGTAGCTTGTTCATATATAGGAGTAGTATAAAAACCCTTACCAAAATCTACATTAATTCTAGAATGCATTAAATCTGGCTTATCAACAATAACATTAGAACCATGGTATAGAATCATGCTTTAACTCCTTTTTCCTTCATCAATTCAATTATATCGTTAACGATATAATTCTTGTCTTGGGTATGAAGAACCTCATAACAAGGAATAATATAGTCGTTTAAAATATTAGTTTCTTCAGTCAATATCTTATAAACATCTTGACCACTAATATTTAACTTTATTGCAATATTTTCTATACAAAAAATCGCAAATTCTAGTTCCTTACTTCCATACCAATCTTTCTTATTTTCCATACACTTTTCCTTTAGAATATTTTAATCCAACAAGCTTTTCTAACTGTCTAATAGTATCCTTATCATAATAATTATTCGCAATGACAAACAGTTTAGAATAATCTAATCCAAGTTGATTAATAAAACTCCTAATTATCCTATAAGGATCTTCTACATCTATTGGTGCATCATCAATCTTTTCTAAAATATCAAGTGCCATTAAATACTGTTTATTCTCTTTATTAACAACGATTTTTGGAGGACATAGTACAATATCTAATTCCTTATCGGTATCCAAATGATTATCCGTTTTATTTGTAACAAGCGCTCTTTTATTGGGGATTTGTGTAGTTAAACCTAACTTATACAAAAGATTTAGACCTCCCTCATAACCGTTATCATCATAAAGATACTTATCTTGGATTAATTGTTCCTTATCAATGCCAACATCTCCAAATGGTGTAGATACACTACGATAATATATCCCCTTTTGATAAAATCTTAATTCAGGAATTGCATTGGTATCCATAATACTTTTAAGCGCTGTAGACACTACAACAGTCGCTTTTTCTAATGTTAAATCATATTCTTTAGATACACAATTTATCAAATCACTTATGTATATTGGTTTTCTTATTCCCATTTCTAAAATTAAGTCTTTGATAAAATTTATATATATTTCGTTCATGTTATACACCTTTAATTTTGTTAAACATATCAATCGCATATGCTTTAATATCATCAGGACCAGTCATATTGTATTTAGCTTTAATCTCTATAAATTGCTCTTTAGATTTTATTTCGTCTATAAGCAAAAACCGTTTTAATATCTTCCCACTATAACAACACAAATTATCGCAAACATTATCAATTATCACCTTTTCTTTAGTGCTTAAAGCTTTGTTGAATATGGTTTCGTTGTAAAAAGCATAATAAAAACCATCAATATAGAACAAAGCAATTCTAATCGATAAAGGCGTTATATCTTCACATCTATCAATAAGATACTTTGTTAGTGTATCTTCTTTATTGATATATATATATCTAAAGCCATACGGCTTTTTTTATAGGTTGTTTCTGATTTAATATTATCTTTATTAGCTTCTAATATTTCTTCATAAAACTTAGGATCGTTATAAATCTTATTTAGAATATCAGAATATTGTTTAGAAGGCATATCACCATCGCAATATCTAGAGAAAGTTAATTCACCCCAACCTAACAATAAAGATAGAGGTCTTTTCCCAATTGAATACTTCTTAGGAATCTCTAATATTTTATCTAAAGATATTATTCCGTTTTCTTTACGATAAACATCATACAAAGCCTTAAGATTATAATCGATAATTTCAGGCACAAAAACTTCGCTATGACACTTTTCACACTTAGCTACCTTGCCAACATACGTATACTTATTGGACTTAAATTCACTAGTAATGGTTGCATCTTCAACAATATAACCAACATCTTCACGACAATATTCACAAAAAGTAATATTTTTCATTTCATCTCCTTATCTATAACTATTGTATCATTTGATACATTTTTTATTTAATGATAATTGCCTTAAAGATAGAAGTAAAATAGAAGAAACAAGAATGGAGATTATTTGATATGGGATCAAAAGTATATTTCACTGATTTTAGATGTCCAGTAGGAACAAGTCAAATCGATAAGATTAAAAGATTATGCAAGGTAGCTGGTATCAACAACATCGACTTTGATGGAAAGTTTACAGCTATTAAGATGCACTTTGGAGAATTAGGCAATTTAGCTTTCTTAAGACCTAATTATGCTAAGGCTATTGTAGATATGGTAAAAGAAGCTGGTGGTAAGCCGTTTTTAACTGATTGTAATACTTTATACCCAGGAAGTAGAAAGAACGCTCTAGACCACCTAGATTGCGCTAATATCAATGGTTTTAATCCAATGTCTACAGGATGTCAAATTATTATAGCGGACGGTCTAAGAGGAACCGATGAGGCAATAGTTCCAATTAATGGTGACTATATTAAAGAAGCCAAAATTGGTAAGGCTATAATGGACGCTGATGTCTTTATTTCTTTGAATCATTTCAAAGGACATGAATCAACAGGCTTTGGTGGTGCTATTAAGAACATTGGTATGGGATGCGGTAGTAGAGCTGGTAAGATGGAACAACATAATGAAGGAAAACCAGTAGTAAATACAAGCCTTTGTAGAGGTTGCCACTTCTGTAGTAAGGAATGTGGTAGTGATGCTATCACTTATGTAGACAACAAGGCCGTCATTAATTATGACCTATGTAAAGGATGCGGTAGATGCATTGGTGCTTGTGGCTTTGATGCGATATCTAATCCTAACTATGACACAAATGAGAAATTAGATCGTAAGATGGCTGAATATGCTTATGCAGTATGTAAAGATAGACCCCACTTCCATATCTCACTTGTAATGGATGTTTCACCTAATTGTGACTGTCATGGTGAAAATGATGCAGCCATCATTCCTGATATTGGAATCTTTGCCAGTTTTGACCCTGTTGCCCTAGATCAAGCCTGTGTTGATGCATGTCTAAAGGCTACACCGCTTCCAAATAGCCAACTATTTGATAATCTAAACGATGAACATTATGAGTGTAAACATGATCACTTAAAAGATACTCATCCTGGTATTAACTGGGAAGCTACTCTTGAACAAGCTGAGAAGATGGGCTTGGGTACAAGAGAATATGAACTAAAGGTAATTAAATAACAGATAGTTAAACGCCAGTTATCGCTACCATTATTGTTGATTTATCAATATTGGATGCGATAACTGGCATATTTTATTTAATTGTTATGTTTTTGTTTAACAGCTGTTTCTTTACCTCTAAAAGCTATTCCGATTTTAACTATTTGTTTAACACCATTGCTTACAAGTTCAGCGTCATATTTCTTTTCATCTATTTGCGCTAACGCAAGACTCGCTAATGCGTTTAAGTCATCTTTCTTTTCTTTTGTATGCTTAAACTCAAAAATGAAACCAGGCAAATCTTTTTCTAGTGGCATTAACTGAAGATCAAACCTACCTAAGCCTGATTCCCTATTAGAACGTAGCTGATATTGATTTCCTAAAATTGAGCACAATCCTAACATCAAACCATGATAGAAAGATTCATTTGCACCATCAAAAGAAGAAACACTTTCCAATAAGAATTTTTGAAGTATTGTCTGTAGTTTATTAGAATCCTTACTAAAAATTGCTTGATCAATAGAAATCGCTATACCGTTGTTATTTGTATAATCAAGTATTTCTTTCTTATAAACATGATTTATTTCTTTATTAGGAATCGCAACTTCGCACATATAATTACCATCATTTAATGGATAAATAGAAATTACTTTCAAATATCCTGTCACCAACAAGAAACTATATATGGTATAAGGATTAGCACTAATTTCAGGATAGATTACATCTAAGTCTATATATGTTGTTAGTTTATTTCCCATCAACAAATCCTTTAAGCCCTTAGTAACTTCATCACTTGCCGATGGAAGAACTTCCTTGATAATATCGTTACTACCAGTTAGTTGCCAAAAAGCCTTAGGGAAACACTTATCACTCAAATAATTAATTACTGACCAAGGATTAAATATTTCTACATCACCAAACTTATAGCCATCATACCATTTACATACTTCATCATATTTATCGTTTCTTCCATAATATGCCAGCATATCCTTGATTTCATCATGAGTAAAACCAAAGTATTCGCTATATGTTTCATCTAATATGGAATAGCACTTTAGATTATTCATGCCACTAAAGATACTCTCTTTAGCAACCTTTAAAATTCCAGTAAGAAAACCATATTCTAGATGCGGATTATCTTTAAAACCACCAGAGAAGAAATTACGCATAAAATTGATTATTTCTAGATAGTAATCAGACTGGTGACCTTGTTGTATAGGAACATCATATTCGTCAATAATCACGATGCATTTCTTTTCGTAATGTTTATGAAGCAACAATGACAACAATTGAAGACCATTTTGACATTCTACTTCGTTAAATTCACCATTCGCGAATATTTTGTATTGTTCCCTATCGTATTCATTAATTTTTAAAGAACTTGCTAATTCTATATGCCTTATAAATTCAGATCTAATAAGCTGTTTTATTTTAATAATGGTATCCTGCCAAGACAGGCACTTGACATCCTTAAAAGTTAAATATATTACAGGATACTGTCCTTGATGCTTTGTGTACTTTTCGCCACACTTCCAAATTTTTTTATCTTTGAAATAAACTGAAGTATCTTCATTGGTCTTTTCAAAAAACACTCTAAGCATATCCATATTCAATGTCTTACCAAACCTTCTTGGACGAGTTATTAAAGATACCAAAGGTGCTGTATCTAAAAAGTCACGAATAAACAAAGTTTTGTCAACATAATAATAGCTATTGCAAGCTCTCTTATAATCAGAAAGTCCAACTGGAAGCAATCTCTTACTGTCAAAGTTATATTCCAAAACATCATCTGGAATTAACCAAGATTTCCCTTCTTTATAAGCACCATCAAAACCACCATCCCTACACATTTGTTGAATGCGTCGAATAGATAAGCCCTTCTTTTCAGCTACTTCTTCACTAGTCAAATATTTCATAGCGCACCTCTTAACGAAATTTTATCCTAATAACGAAATGTATACAAGATTTATTTCGTTATTAGTGAAACAAACGTTTCGTTTTAAGACATTAATACCGATTTAGAAAAAGCCTCAGCATCTCTTTCTTCGTTACCATCTGGAATATAATCTTTATTGATATGGCCCAAGAGAATATGTCCTATTTCATGGAACAAATTTGAATAAAAGTTATCATCATCTATTAATGCGATAACTATTTTCTTATTATCGAGAAATGTTGCACCATGTACCTTCGTATTATTAAATTTAGGTAAAACAACTAAGGCGACACCGTATTCAGCTAATAATTCAACTACATTATTTGACTCTGTGTTTAAAATATTAGGAATAACATCTTTAATACCATCAATATTAATTGGTTTTGTCTTAATACTTCTAGCTTCTAATTTTGCCTTTTGTGTCCAAGTAATCAATGAAAAATAATTTTCATTATTGGTATCATGCTTCTTATATACTATGCCAGGCAATAGATTATTATCTATTATAGAAAGTTTAACAACCTCAAAGAATTTTCTTAGTTCCTTAACTTTAACAAGCGGATTTTCACTTGTTTCAACCCACTCTAACTTTGCCATTTGAGAATATGGATAGTTTTCTATAAGTTCTTTATCTTCATCCATTTCATTTTCTTCTTTGATTAATTGTAATTTTTCTCTATAAATAGACTCCAAATTATTCCAAAAACGAGCAGGAAGACCCAAAACCATTTCTAGTCTACTAGCCATATCCGTTGTAAGAATGACATCTCCATTTAAAAACTTACTTATATGTTTTTCCGACATATCCATTCTTAATGCAAATTCTTTCTGACTCATACCCCTATTTAACAGTTGTTCCTTGACCGTAGCACCAGGCGGTATCGCAATATATGTTCTACTATTAGTCATTTCTTCTCTCCGTTTTCATATTTAATGATAATCGACAATTTCCATAATTTTTACAATTTGAATTTGATCATCAATCTTAACAAAAATTAATCTATAAGGATGAACTAGATCCAGAGCATACTGGCCTTCCCTATTTCCATTTAATTGATGACATCTACCAATTGAAAAATTAATCATTTCTTCTACTGTTTCAGCCGCATTTAACTGATCAATTCTTAGATGTATCAATTCCGCCATCCTACTTCCATAGAATCTACAAGACTTTGTATAGTCTGTACACACCTTTCTCAAAAAATTATTTTTGTATCTAACCTGCAAATAATACACCTCCAAAGTATAATTAAATTTACCTTTGAGGTTAATTTAATTATATCAATCACATCATAATATATCAAGTACAAATTTACCTTATGTCGCGGTTAAGCGATTTTGTCACTTCTTGATTAAGGGATAATGTCACCTTTAGTTAATAACTGATTGTATTTC
>CAKUQM010000040.1 GCA_934675465.1 uncultured Erysipelotrichaceae bacterium
AACGTATTTGGCGTAGATAAGTTAAAAGATGCTATGGAACATCCTGAAAAGCCAGAATATGCAAACTTCACAATTAGAGTTTCTGGTTATGCGGTTAAGTTCATTGACTTGACTCGTGAACAACAACTAGATGTTATCAGCAGAACTTGTCATGACCACATGTAATAACAATTTAGGTCTTATTCATTCATGCGAATCCTTTGGCTCAGTTGATGGGCCAGGGGTTCGCTATATTGTTTTTATGCAAGGTTGCAATATGCGTTGTGCATATTGTCATAATCCCGATACTTGGAAGACAGGTGAAGGGAATACAAGTGCTAAGGAAGTCTTTGATAAGGCTATTAGATGTAAATCTTACTGGCGAAATGGTGGTGGTATTACTGTTTCTGGTGGTGAACCCTTATTACAACTAGATTTCTTGATTGATCTATTTACTTTATGTAAGGAAGATGGCGTTAATACTTGTATTGATACTTGTGGTCAACCTTTTGATTTAAACAATATTGAGTTCATGGAAAAGTTTGATAAGTTATTAGAACTTACAGATTTACTTTTAGTAGATATTAAGCATATTGATAATGACAAACATATTGAACTTACTGGCAAACCAAATACTAATATTTTAGAGATGTTTAGGTATTTGGATAAGAAGAATAAGCCTATTTGGATTAGACATGTTCTTGTTCCTGGTATTAATGATGATGAGGATTCTTTAAATAGAACTAAGGAATTTATTGATTCTTTATCTAATGTGAAAAGGGTTGAGGTTCTTCCTTATCATACACTTGGTATTCACAAGTGGGAGATCTTAGGTATTAAATATCGCTTAGATGGCGTTTTACCTCCTAGCAAGGAACAAATAAGTAGAGCTAATACAATTTTAGATACTCAAAAATACAAATAAGTCATTGCCTAAGGTGATGACTTTTTAATATCCTTTGTGACCTATTACCGTATATCCATACAAAACTATATTTTATATAATTAAAGAAATTAAAGAGGATTAACTAATTCCAAAGAAGACTTTAGAAATGGTGCAATATTTATAGAAAGCGAGGTTTGTATGAACAAAAAACACAATAAAACTTTTCTAGTATTATTATTAGCTTTAATAGCGATAATGATGATAATCTATTTCAAAAGTAAGTCTTTTATAAGTATTTCTGATAATCCTAGGGTTGCTTTAATTAGTGCTGATTATAAAGTGAATTCAAAGATGCAAACAACGGATATTTCTGGTGATGAAATATCTGGTGAATTGAATGAAGAACTAGTTAAGATACTTTTAAACACGAAAATTAGAAATAGAATTTTGCCTTATCACGAGAGCCATTCTGTTGAAGATGGTGATACTCATATAGATATTAAGGTAGCTGTAGAAAATAATAGTTCAATATTTGTTCATATATGTAATGATAATTATTATTCTATTGTCATGATTAAAGATAAATATTATAGTATCTCAAATTCAAATGCTGTTTTTGAAGAAATATATGGGGTGATATTTAATCAATAATACAAATAAGTCATTGCCTAAGGTGATGACTTTTTTATATCATAAATATAATGAAAAGTGTTTTAGGCCGTATCATAACTTTGGTGTTCATGGTTCTTGGTGAACTGGCTTTAGGAGTTTTATTATTTAATTATTTGACTTCTAAATTTGTTTTTATTGAAGTTTTTTTACATATACTTGCGGTAATAGTAGTCTTAAATATCATTAGAACTTCTAAACATTTATCTAGTGATATAACTTGGATTTTTTTAATAATTTTATTTCCTGTACCGGCTACTTTTGTCTTTCTTATGACTTATTTTAATTTGTTTATTAATAGAACTTTTAAGTCGATTGTTAAGGAAGAAAAGAAGGCGGTTACTTTCTTGAAACAGGATGATGAAGTATTAGAAGATTTAAAGAAAGAATGTCCTACCTATTTTCAAGATTTCATGTTTTTAAAGAATAGTAATTTCCCAATCTACTACAACAATAATTTTGATTATTATAGTCCTGGTGAAAAGGGCTTTCCTGTTTTGTTGAGTGAACTTAAGAAGGCCAAGAAGTATATCTTTATGGAATATTTCATTATTGAAGAAGGAATTATGTTTAATTCTATTTTGGATATTCTAAAAGAAAAGGTAAAAGAAGGTGTTGAGTGTAGGGTAATGTATGATGATATGGGTTCTTTACATACATTGCCTAAATCATATGCTGATGTACTTGAGTCTTATGGTATTAAGGCGGTTACTTTTAATAAGGTAACTCCGATTTTAAGTACTATTATGAACAATCGAGATCATCGTAAGATTTTAATTATTGATGGTAAGGTTGCTTTTAGTGGTGGTGTTAATTTGGCTGATGAATATATCAATAAGAAAGTTGTTCATGGTAAGTGGTTAGATAATATCATTAGAGTTAAGGGTAAGGCCGTTGATTCGATGTTAGCAACTTTCTTAACTAACTGGAATGCACTAAGACATGAGGATGTTGATTATAGAGACTTCATGGTTGAGCATAGAGTTAGGGTTAAGGATGGTTTTATTGTTCCCTATAGTGAGACACCACTAGACTTTGAATTAACGGCACAAAGTGTTTATATGGATATTTTGAATAGGGCTCAAGATTATGTTTATATCATGACTCCTTATTTAATTATTGATGAAGAAATGATTAATTGTCTTATTCATACCGCTAAAAAGGGTGTTGATGTTAAGATTATTGTCCCTGGGGTAGCTGATAAAAAGATTATTCATGATATTGGTGAGTCTTATTATGACCAACTAATTAGGGGTGGTGTTCAGATATATGAATATAGACCTGGTTTTGTGCATGCAAAAGTATTTGTGAGCGATGATATTTCAAGTGTTGTCGGTACTGTTAACCTTGATTATCGTTCTTTATATCTTCATTTTGAGAATGCAGTCCTTTTATATAAGAGTAAAAAGATAATGGATATTAAGAAGGACTTCTTAAATGCATTAGAAGATTCAACGGAAATTAAACATGCTCGTTTTTCTATTGTGAAGAACTTTTTGATGAGTGTGTTAAGAATATTCGCGTCTTTGTTGTAGGGAGGGGATAATATGAAATTAAACTACAAAAGAACGATTTTAGTGGGTTTAGCTTTCATGTCTATCTGTGCTTTTTGGCAGATGTATGATGGCATTGTTCCACTAATCCTAACCAACACTTTTCATTTAAATGAAACGTTGTCAGGTATGATCATGGCCCTTGATAATGTCTTGGCCTTATTCTTATTACCTTTATTTGGTTCTTTGTCTGATAAGACAGAAACTAATATTGGTAAGCGTATGCCATTTATCTTATTTGGTACTGGTTTGGCTGTTATTTTAATGAATTTCTTACCAATTATTGATAATGCCTATTATGGTGAGCCAACTACATTTAAGCTTATTTCTTTTATCATTGTGCTTGGTTTCTTATTAATTGCGATGGGAACTTATCGCTCTCCTGCTGTAGCATTAATGCCTGATGTTACACCTAATCCTTTAAGATCTAAGGCTAATGCGATAATTAATTTAATGGGTGCTATTGGTGGCATTATCTACTTAGCATTGGCTAGCGTTTTATATCCTCATGCGAAGACTTTTGGTGTTGAGCATGTTAATTATCAAATTCTATTTATCTTAATTTCAGCACTAATGTTTATTTGTGTTGGTATCTTATTCTTGACTATTAAGGAACCTAAATTAAGACAAGAGAATCTAGAACTTGAGAAACAACATCCTGAATGGGACTTAGCTGTTGATGATGGCAGTGGTGATGAAAAGTTGCCTCCTGAAGTTAAAAGATCTTTAGGTTTCTTGTTAGCTTCTATCGCCCTTTGGTTTATGGGCTATAATGGTGTAACAACTTGGTTTACAACTTATGTTTCTAAGGTAATGGGTGCAGGACTTGGTGGTGCTAGTACTTGTTTACTAGTAGCTACAGCTGGTGCTATTGTTTCTTATATTCCAGTAGGTAGTCTAGCTTCTAAAGTGGGTAGAAAGAAATGTATCCAATTCGGTATTATCTTATTAGTTTCAATGTTTGTGATGGGCTTTGTCTTAACAACTATCTTTGACCATATTAATTTTGTAATGTATATTTGTTTTGCCCTTGTAGGACTAGCGTGGGCTAGTATCAATGTTAATTCGCTTCCAATGGTTGTTGAAATGTGTAAGGGTAGTGACATTGGCAAGTTCACCGGCTATTACTATACAGCTTCTATGGCTGCTCAAATTATTACTCCGGTATGTGCAGGTACTTTGATGAGACTTATTTCTTATAAAGTATTATTCATCTATTCTGCAATATTTGTGTTGGCATCTTATTTCACTATGTCTCAAGTTAAACATGGTGACCAAAAGGTTGCAGGTAAGAAAGGATTAGAAGCTTTCGAAGATTTAGACTAGTATGAATAAATCCAAGTACATTTTAATGAGTTTATTTACCTTTATCTTTTTGAGTTGCGAGTTTCTTTTTGTCGACATCATTTCTTTAACGACAAAAGGGATTAGTGTAGTCAATGCTCAAAACTATGTGTTAGGTAGTAGTGTACTTGGATTTTTTCTTTATTCATTTATTGATAAACATAAAAGTATCTACATTGTTACTTGTATACTTTCGCTTATAAGTTTTATATTTGTAATCAATTTAGATACTTATATTTCAATACTTATATCAGGACTTTTATTATTCTTGTTTTTAGGAATCTTAGGTAGTGCTACTTTTTATAAGTCGATGTGTGATAGTGCTGTTGTAGTAGGTGTTTCATATATGTGTGGCACCTTACTACAATTTGTGGTTAATTATCTAAGTATTGAAATATATATCATTCCTCTTTGTTTAGTATTGTTGTCTATTTGTTTATTTAAAACTAATGTTGATGAAATGATACTAGTAAAAAAAGATACGAAACAATTATCTATCATACTAATATTGTTAGTATCATTACTAACAATTGTCTTTTCAACACTTGATAATGCGGTAACTATTTATCATGCCAATAAGGTCTTAGATATTGGGAAGTGGCCAAGATTACTTTTAGCTTTTAGTGCTCTATTGGCAGGCTTTTTATATGATATAAGATCAAGAAAATATATGAGTATTATCATCTATTGTGTGATGGTTCTTTCTACTATTTGTTTATTAGTTAATGAACTACTTGGTCTAATAATCTTTTACTTGTCGGCTGGTTTCTTTGCGGTCTTTTTCACTTCGGTATTTTTAGAATTAGCACCCTATACTAATAGACCAAAGCTATATGCAGGAATGGGTAGGGCTATCAATAATTTAGTGGCAATTCTTATTTCTAATCTATCTTTGAATTTATTAAGTAGTGGTAATAAACTACTTATCATCAGTATTGAATTAATCTTGTTTGTGTTCACTAGTATTCTTACTTTTGTTTATACCAATAAATATAAATTGTTTATAGAATCTAGTGATAATCAAGTAAAAGAATATAATTTAACACCAAGGGAAAGAGAAGTTTTAAGTCTATTAATTAGTAGTGATGATAAGTTACAAGAAATAGCTGATAAGTTAAGTATTTCTAAAAGAACACTAGAAAGATATGTAACTTCTATTTATAAGAAAACTAATACTACATCTCGTGTAGGTCTTATTTCATTGTTTAAAAAATAATTGGCGGATATCCCTTATATATGTTTTTATTCATGTTTCTTAAAATATAAACATGAAGTATATAATCTTATCCATTTGTTTATTAATGTCATTAGGTGCTTGTAAAACAACAGAGCATACTCAGGCAGATCCGGTTAATCTAACTCAATATCTACTTAAGGGTAGGGGTCTTTCTTATGATGAATCTGATTATCAAAAGTATGATGGAAGTTTTGAAGAAAGTATAAGTTATGATTTTGATGAATTTAAATATATTTTAGAAGATGATAAGGCTTATATCGTTATTAATTATGAAACCTTTGATTTAAATGTTAAGGGTTATCCAATCGGTATTTATAACACTAATATCTTAAAAACTAATTGTGAATACTATGAGGTTATTTGTACAAATGAAGGATATTCTTTAAGAAAGATAGATATACTTTCTAATTTCTATGAGGATGTAAGATTTATTACAAATGATTATGTAATTGCTGAAGATTACACGATGTTACCAATAAAGGAATTATTAGGAAAGGATTATGATCCAAATAAATTCTATTATGATGATGGCGTTAGATATATTGATTAGGAGGCTTTATGAAAAGGACAATTGTATTATTAATGGCACTTATTTTACTTTTTGGGTGTGGTAAACAAGAAATTTTTGATTATCAAGATGATGGTGATGAAAATGATTATGTGATTGTAAGAACCGATCAAGTAGAAACAGAAGTATATCATAATAATGACTTCAGTATCACTATTCCTAAAGGTTGGATTGTGACATATGCTGGTTATAATATTTATCATACGATAAGGGTTTATGATCCAAATGAGCCTTTAAATCAAATGTTTGTCTTATTAAAGGCAGAACCTTTGTTCCACTGTGAAGAGGGGAAACAAGCTTGGATTGCCCAAGGTGGTACTAGTGCTATTATAGGTGGTGCTCCGGTTTTATATAATCCTTCTACCGAGGGCTTTTATCAAACATTTAATGAATTTATTGATTTTATCACTAATGCGGATAATACCTATTATGGATATGAATTCCCAAATTTTGGTAACTTTAATGTGATTGAGACTTATCCATCTAATTCTAGTTTAAGCGCCTATGCCTATGGTGATTCCTTATTAAGAGGAACTTTTAGTGCTGATGGTAAGGAAGGTGAAGGTTTATTTGCAGCTTCAGTATGTGATTTTGGTAGCTTCCCAATAGGTACTGGAAACGTGAATAATTATGTTCTTGAACAAGTAGATGGTGGCTATTATATGGTTTACAACATCATAGCTATTACAACAGTTAAGGATTCTTTTGTGGACTATGAATCATTATTAAGTAAATGTATGAGTAGTTTAGATTATTCAAGCTCTTTTGTGGCCGCTACTAATCAGGCTAGTAATGAAAAAGTTGCTTTGGCTATGCAAATAAGTAAGAACTTTAATGAGGTAATGGATGGTTTTATGTCATCTTGGGAAAATAGAAATAGAAGTTTTGATATTATGTCACAGAAACAAAGCGATGCGATCTTAGGTTATGAAAGAGTCTATGATACTGATACCAATGAGATATATAAGGCTACTAATGGTTTTATGGATGTTTATGATGAAGATAGATTTAAACCAATTAGCGAAGATATGTATAGTGAGCCAATAAGTGGCTATATTGAGAAACAATAAGAAAAGATGGAGTGATCCATCTTTCTTTAACTATTGAGCTCTAGACATTGCTTCCTTATAGTCTGGAGTAGATGTGAATACATCATACTTATAAGGATTCTTCTTAGCAGCTACTGATTTCTTAATAATGAAGCCTAGGGCAACAACGTTGATCGCAAGTGCTAATACTGCGATAACACCTTGCATATGTACATTACCAAGTACAGGTGTCACACCTGCTGCAGTTGCAGCTTGAATTGTTCCTTCTTTATATAATACTGGAACAACTGAGAATCTTGAGTTGTCTTGGAATAGTGGGAATACTTGGGCAAACATACACCAGATTGCTAGGGTGTTTGCACGGTTTTGAATCCAACCACCTTTGTTCCATAGAGCGTTGGCAAATGTAGGTGCTAATAATAGGGCAAGACCACAATACCAAGCGTGTGTTGGAAGGTTAAGGTAAGTATATTCGAAGTTCCATACATCGTATGCTAAGATATAAACCCAAATCATATCAGGCCATAACATATCTTTTTCATCACTTGATGTATAGATGCTCCACCAACCTGTCATACAGAAGATGTTGATAATACCTGCTAGACCGTTTAATACGTTCCACCAGCCACCATATAGCCATACGCCTTCTGATGAGTACCACCAGCCACCAGCTAGAGAACCAGCTCTAATTGCACTTTCAAAGTCACTAGCTACAGCGATAAGAATGTTGATCGCAACAATCACAAATGGGAAGCATTTGAACCACTTAGCTTTGCCAAGTTTGCCCCACTTGTATTTGATTACCATAAAGCCAATACAACCAGTTGCGGCAGCATATAGCTTAGCATAGTGGAACCATGAGTTCATGTGAACATAAGTGTCATTTTTTAAAGCCCATTCAGCTCCGTTTTTTGCGCCAATGGCAATCGCAATAAAGTAAATTGATAATCCTAATAATACAACGCCGAAGATGCCAATTCCGCCCCATTTAGTTCTGGCAATTTCGTTTGTGATTATTAGTCCTAGGAAAACTAGAAGCCAACCTAAAAGTTGCCAACCACAGGTTTCCCCATAAAGTTGAAATAACATAATAAACCCCCTTGTATTTCAATACTTATTATGTTACTCCTTTGTGAAATGTTAATCAATTACTTTTTGGCAATCTTCTATCAAACAGTTTTGAAAAAATTGGTTTATAATGTTTCCCATGAAAAAGAAAATCGGATTAGACATTGGTTCTACTACTATTAAGTGTGTTGTGCTTGATGAAAATGATCAGATCATTTATTCAAGTTATAAGAGACATATGAGTCATATCTTAGAGAAGAGTATTGAACTTTTGACTTATATAAAAGATGAAATATGTAAAGCTGATGAAGTTATTTTATCTATCAGTGGTTCAGCTGGCATGGGTTTAGCTGAAAATGCTGGTGTTAACTTTGTCCAAGAAGTATATGCGACTAGACTCACTTGTAAAAGATTGGCTAAGGATACAGATGTAGTTATTGAGCTAGGCGGAGAGGATGCTAAGATCCTATTCTTAACTAATGGTGTTGAAGTTAGAATGAATGGTACTTGTGCTGGTGGTACGGGCGCTTTTATTGACCAGATGGCAACTTTATTAAAGTTGGATGCGGATACTATGGACAAGGAAGCTTTAAAGGCTGAGCGTACTTATACTATAGCTTCAAGATGTGGCGTTTTTGCCAAGAGTGATGTACAACCTTTAATTAATCAGGGTGCTAAACAAAGTGATATAGCTGCTAGTATTTATCAAGCTGTTGTCAATCAAACAATTGCTGGTCTAGCTCAAGGAAGACCAATAAGAGGTAATATCTTATATCTTGGTGGTCCTTTGACTTTCTCAAAGTGTTTGAGAAATTCTTTTGACAAGACTTTAAATGTAAAGGGTAAGTGTCCAGAGAATTCCTTATTATATGTCGCATTAGGTGCTGCTTATTATAGTGACCAGGTTGTTGACTTAAATGATGTATTAAATAAATTAAAAGAATATTCAAGTGTGGCAAGCTATCAAAGCTTAGATCCTTTATTTAAAGATGAGGAAGAATATAAGGAATTTAAAGAAAGACACTCTAAGGATAGGGTAGAAGAAGTATCTTTTGATGACTATAAGGGTAATGTTCATATTGGTATCGATAGTGGTTCTACTACTATTAAGATGGTTGTAGTAGATGAAAATGATAATCTTCTTTATACTTGGTATCAATCAAATGATGGTAGTCCTGTTAAATTAATTTGTGATCAATTGATTGAATTATATAAGAAACATCCTGATATCAAGATAGCTAGTGTGACAAGTACTGGGTATGGCGAGGAACTAATTAAGAATGCAATTCATGGTGATTTTGGGGTAGTTGAGACGGTTGCTCATTTTACAGCTGCTAAGCATTTCTTGCCTGATGTTGATTTTATTATTGATATCGGTGGCCAAGATATGAAATGTTTTAAGATTGAAAATGGTGCTATTTCCAATATCTTCTTAAATGAAGCATGTTCTAGTGGCTGTGGTTCTTTCTTACAAACTTTTGCCAGTGCCTTAGGCAGTGATGTAGAAACTTTCTCTAAGTTAGGCTTGTTTGCGAAGCATCCAGTAGACTTAGGTAGTAGATGTACTGTGTTTATGAATTCTTCAGTTAAGCAAGCTCAAAAGGATGGTGCTTCTATTGAAGATATTTCAGCAGGTCTTGCGATATCGGTTGTTAAGAATGCTTTATATAAGGTTATTAGATGCTCAAGTGCTAAAGATTTAGGTTCTAAGATTGTAGTACAGGGTGGCACTTTCTATAATGAACTAGTTTTAAGGGCTTTTGAAAAAGAAATGGGTGTTGATGTCATTAGACCAAATATTGCAGGTTTAATGGGTGCCTATGGTGCTGCTTTATATGGTAAGAAGCGTAGTAAGGGTAGAAGTAGCATTATTTCTTTAAGTGAATTAGAAAACTTTGAACACAAGGTTAATTCTTTTAAGTGCCAGGGTTGTGGTAATCATTGTCAATTGACTGTGAATATTTTTAATGATGGTAAGCGTTATATTTCAGGTAATCGTTGTGATAAGCCTTTAACTGGTAAGGATAATAATGATGAATATAACATGTATGCTTATAAGTTAAGTTTGTTGAAAGAGTATATGGATGATAGGGGTGATGGTGATATTACAATTGGTTTACCATTATGTCTAAATATGTATGAATTGTTACCTTTCTGGCATAAGTTGTTTAGAGAATTGGGTTTTAAGGTTGTTACTTCTCCATTTTCTACAAGAGCTATATATCAAGAAGGACAGGCTTCTATCCCAAGTGATACAGCATGTTATCCAGCTAAGTTAAGTCATGGTGCTATATATGAATTGTTGAAGGAGAAGGTTGATTATATTTATTATCCTTGTCTTTCTTATAATGTTGATGAGCACTTGGGTGATAATCATTATAATTGTCCGGTGGTTGCTTATTATCCTGAGGTACTTAGTGGCAATATTATTGATAATCATATGATTTGTGACTTTGTGGATATTTCTAATCGTGATGAGTTTAAAAAGCGTTTCCCTAGTATCTTAAAGAAACACTTTGCTAACTTGAATGATAAGAAGATTAGGGAAGCTATTGCGTTGGCATATAAGGAATATGATGATCATATGAAATTATTGGCTACTAAGGCTGATGAGGTTATATCTAAAGCTAAACAAAAGGGTAAGCATATCATTTGTTTAGCAGGTAGACCTTATCACACAGATCCTGAGGTAAATCATGGTATCGATAAGCTAATTACAAAATTGGGTTGTGCGGTAGTGAGTGAGGATAGTTTGTCTCATCATTATGAAAAGATTGATACGCAAGTACTTAATCAATGGACTTATCATTCACGTTTATATGCTTGTGCTAATTATTGTACTAAGGATGATGATATGGATTTAGTACAGCTAGTAAGTTTTGGCTGTGGGTTAGATGCGATTACAAGTGATGAGACAAGAGAAATATTGAATGATCATGGAAAGTTGTATACACAATTGAAGATTGATGAGATATCAAATTTGGGTACTGTTAATATTCGTTTGAGAAGTTTATTGGCGGCTATTGAAGAGAGAAAGGAGGATAAGTAAAATGGAATATCTTACTCCTAATTTCACCAAAGAGATGATGAAGGATTATACTGTTTTGGTTCCTAATATGTGTGAGACTTCTTTTAAGTTAATTAAAAGTGCGATGGAATCAGAAGGCTATCATAGGGTTGAATTACTTGGTTCAGGTAGTAGTAACGTTACCCAACTTGGTCTTAAGTATGTTCATAATGATACTTGTTATCCTGCTTTGATTGTTATTGGGCAGTTTCTTGAAGCGATAGAGAGTGGCAAGTATGACTTGGAGCATACAGCTCTTTTAATATCACAATCAGGTGGTGGTTGTCGTGCTAGTAACTATATTAAGTTATTAAGAAAGGCGCTAGTTAGAAGTGGTCATAGTAATATTCCAGTAGCAAGTTTAAATGCGAATAGACTAGAGAAGGGCTCTATTATGCCTTTAACCCCTAGAATGCTTCTAAAGATTTTAGCTGCAGTTGAATATGGAGATGAATTAGAGGCTCTGAAGAACCAAACGATAGCTTATGAGGTAGTTAAGGGTGAGAGTATGAATCAACTTAATATGTGGCTTAAAAAGCTTGATAGGGATATTAGAGATAATAAGAATTATCTTCCTACTTCATATAAGAAGATTTTTAATGAGATTGCTGCTGATTTTGCGACTATTGAATTAAATAAGATTCCTAAGGTTAAAGTAGGTGTTGTTGGCGAAATCTATGTTAAGTTTTCTCCTACTGGTAATAATAATCTGATGGAATTCTTACAAAGTCAGGATTGTGAAGTTAATATGCCAGGTCTTATGGGCTATGTGGAATATTGTTGTGCTAACTGGGAGATGGATTATAAGAATTATGGTATGTCTCCTACTATGGGTAAGTTAGCTGGTTTAGCTTTAAAGAAACTAAATAAATATGGCAATATGATGTCAAAAGCTATGAGGGATTATGGTTTTAATGCCCCTTGTTCATTCTATGATTTGATGAAAAAACCTGATGGTATCTTAAATTTAGGTACCAAGATGGGAGAAGGTTGGTTATTAACAGCTGAGATGGTTGAATTAATTGAGAGTGGTTATGAGAATATCATTTGTGCTCAACCTTTTGGTTGTCTACCTAATCATATTTGCGGCAAGGGTGTTATTAATATCTTAAGATCTAAGTTTCCTAATGCGAATATCACTCCTATTGATTATGATCCTAGTGCTACTAAGGTTAATCAGGAGAATAGAATCAAGTTGATGTTGGCAGTGGCAAAAGAGAAATTGAATAAGTAAAGAATAAGAAGGCATTGCCTTCTTATTCTATTTCTACATCATCCATTTCATCCAATTCAGCTTGAGTAATACCAAGCAGTTTCATCATTTCTTCATGAGATATAGTCTTACTTAAGTCGGCATTTTCCATTCTTTTGATAGCTTCTGCTAATAACTCTTGATCAATTAATTCATCATCATTCAAAAATGTATCTTTCATATCTCTATTGTATAAAAAAAGAAACTGTTACACCAGCACAGTTCCTTCTTTCATACTATATGGGGAAAGTATATATAGCAAGTTAGATATTAGCTAACTGACTACCAATTTGTTTAAGATCACTAATGGCCTTATCATCAGGTGATAATCTTGTGATATAACCCTTATCGTTTAAGATAATGGCACCATGATCTTTTAGACGGTTTTCTAAGTCCGCCATCCATTTGCCATTGCCCCAGTCATAAGAACCAAATAGGGCAATTGTTTTTCCTTTACAGTCTTTTTCTATTTCACTGACAAAGTCATCCATTTCTGAGTCTAATTCCTCATCACCCATGGCACTAGCACCTAGGGCAAATACTTGTTCATCTTTTAAATCATCAGCGATAATACTGTTAACATTTGTAACATTTACTTCCTTACCACTTTCTTTAGCACCTTCACCAATGGCTTCTGCCATCATTTGAGTGTTACCTGATAATGTCCAATAAATAATATTAATCATATAGCTCCTTCTATAATTTCATTTAAGCGATAGCCGCTTAGCAATTGTTTCAATGAAGTTTCTAAGGCTTTATCGAATTCTTTGAATACTTTAAGTGTTTCATTAAGGTTGGAATAGACCTTCCAATATTTACATGCCAGATAATTTTTTCCTTCGTTTTCAATAAAGCCTTTGATGTCTTCGATAGGATAATTTAAGATGATGCCAAGCTCGTGAGGAAATGTAGATTTCTTTAGATAAAAACTACTGAAACGTTTTGTGAGCTTTCTTAAGACATAATTAAGATCACATCTTTTATATCCTAGTTCTTTAAGATAAGTTTTCACTTCATCTTTAAATAGATACTCTTTCAAATTAGCTTCTCGATATATTAAGATAATTTCGTTTTTATTATTCTTATGCAATAGGTGAATAGACAAGGGGCTATTATCTAATACATTAAGAAGATAATTGTAAGTACCTTTCTTACCAGTTATGGTATTTGCGATAGTTAGTCCTTTGATTACCGGGGCACAGGTCTTTATGAATGAATAGTTTAGTTTTTCTTTTGACATATTACCTCCAGTTAGCATGAACTAACTATGTATATAGGTTAGCACATGCTAACTGAAAATGCAAGAAAAAGATGAACAATTAAGTTCACCTCCTAAATTTACATTCACCTGCAACAAATGTTTGAACAGTTCTACCATAGACATTCATACCAATAAAAGGTGAGTTATGGCTCTTTGACTTAAAGTCTTCTTCCTTTATTTCATATTCATTTGTTACATCAAATAGTGCGATATCTGCAATACTTCCAACTTTTAAAGTACCACGGTCAATATCTAAGATTTTAGCACCATTAGTTGACATCTTGTTTATTAGTTCAAGCGGTGTAAGAATACCTGTTTTTACAAGATATGTATAAGACAGGGCAAATGATGTTTCAATGCCTACAATACCATTTAATGCTTTCTCGATAGGTTTAGACTTCTCTTCCTTACTATGAGGTGCATGGTCAGTGGCAATTACATCAATTGTGCCATTTTTCAAAGCTTCTTTAACAGCTTCAACATCTTCTTTACTACGAAGAGGTGGGTTCATTTTCTTGTTAGGATCACCATTTACATCATCTTTATTAAAGATAAAGTAGTGAGGTCCTGTTTCGCAAGTTACCTTAATTCCTCTTTCTTTAGCGGTTTTAATAATGTCTAGGCTATTTTTAGTACTTATATGACATAGGTGTATTCTTGTGTTGGCTTCATTGGCTAACATGATATCTCTTGCGACAATCAACTCTTCACCAATGCTAGTAGAGGCAAGGGAATCATCTTCAGTATGTGAGAATACTTGTAGATTTAATTCCTTGG
>CAKUQM010000041.1 GCA_934675465.1 uncultured Erysipelotrichaceae bacterium
CTAGCGATGATATTAGCAGCTTTTCTTGACATATCATCATAATTTGTTGCCTTAATTAATTTGAACATTTTCTCTCCTTTATACATACATAATGCATACCAATTATAGCACAGACATTTAGTAGCTTGGCTGTATCTTGCCATCTAGAACTTGCTTCTGAATATTTAAAATCTCATCCTTATCAACCAATTCATTAATCAACACATGAAGCTCTTTTCTATTACTATCAACAATCAAAACAGCATTGGTACTATCAAGATCAGTATCAAATGGATTACACTTTATATTTAATGCTTGCTTATTAGTCTCTCCCAAACACATGACAGTCGCATCAATACTTCCATCCATTATCTTTTCAAACATTCTTAAATATTGAACTTCAACAAATTCAACGTTTTTACCCCCGCAAAGTTTCTCAGTCAATATTGTTTGGTCAATAGAACTTTTATCAACGCCAATTCTCATTCCATCTCTAATTTCTGTTTCATTATTATCATGAAACATTACCACATGTTGTTTGGTATATGAAAAAGGACCAAAATCAATCAAAATATCAACATCATCATGCTTTTTTAAATATTCCTTAGCAGCCATCTTAGAAACAATCGCAAAATCATAACGACCACTAGTTAACATTTCAATCCTATTCTTAGAACCCCTCATATAAGCCAGATTAACAGGTATATCATCAGAATTTTTCATTTGACTTATTAAACCAGAAGCCAAACCCTCAAAACGCTTAGTATAAGGCAAAGGCATAGCCCCAAATAAATATTGAACACCAATAAGATGCAACAACTTCTTAACATCCTTATTCACAAGATAAGAACCCATATGGCCCCTAGAAACAACCTCAACAGCACCCGTTTTAATCAAAGTCTTTAACGCATTGTGTGTAGTACCAATCGGAATATCATTTTCCACAGACAACTCACTAACAGTCGGAAGACGACCCCCTAAAGGAATCCCTATCACAATTCTTGCCATCTTGATACAAGCTAATCCATTCTTGCTCATTAATTCTTGATTTACATCCATATTTTTTACCCCTACTTGCTTGCAATATTTTAGATTAATACCTAGGCATAATTTTACCTTCAACCACTTGTTTTTGTATCTCTATAATTTCCTTTTTATCTATTAAATCCCTTATTATTTCAGCGACTTCCATCTTTTCGCTATCAACAATCAAAACCGCACACGACCCGTCAACAGGAATATCGTCATAAATAATATTATCATCATATATTAAAGCAGCATCAATATTTCCTAACTCCAATTCATCATCCATTCTTGAAGATAATATTTCTATATACTCAACCTTCTTTTTTCTACATAAATCCTTAGATAACTTTATTTGATCGATAGAACAAGGATCAATGCCGATTCTCATGCCATCTTTTATTTCATTAATGCTTGCATTATGAAACTTTAAAGAATAATTTTGAGTATAAGAAAAAATCCCAAAATTCAAAACAATATCGATACCGCCATTTTTCTTAATATACTCATTAGCAGCCATCTTAGAAACAATCACAAAATCATAACGGCCATTAATAAGCATCTCAATACGAGTCTTAGAACCCCTCATATATGCCAAATTAATAGGAACATTATATTCATTATTCATTTGACTTATTATTCCTGATGCCAGACCCTTAAAATATTTATTTTCTGTTATAGGCATAGCCCCAAAAATATATTGAACACCAATTATACTTAATAACTTCTTAACATCCTTGCCAACAAGAAAAGAACCCATATGGCCTCTAGGAATAATCTCTATCGCACCATACTCTATCAATGTTCTTAAGGCATTATGGGTAGTTCCTACCGGAATACAATTAGAGTTTGCTAATTCGCTAACTGTTGGCATACGAGCTCCAATTGGAACCTTTATCAAGCTTTTAGCCATCTTAACACAAGCTAACCCATTCTTACCCATTATTTTTTGATTGATATCCATAGCTATATTTTATACTAAGATAATAAAAAAATGGCTCACTATATTGAACCACTTTACTTATTTTTTACTCTTTTTGTCAATTTCCACATGCTCATAGCATAAACCAAATAACTTATAAGTTAACCATAAACCAACTTTTTGAGAAACGGTAGATAAACCAAAAGCCAATAAAATTGTCAACGCAACAATCATAGCCGTAGATTTAGTAACCGCAAAAATCATTGTCACAAAAACAAAAGAAACAAGCACGATAAAAATATAACGCAAAACGGTATACTTAGTCTTAGTCTTCTTATCCAAATCCATCTTACCCTGACAATGAGGGCAAGTAACCTGTTCGCTTAAATTCTTTGAATTAACATCAATCTTATGACCACATCTATAACACTTAACTTCATTCTTCATAATTTAAAATCTCCTATAAAGTATTATAAAGAAAATTCCACCTAAGTGGAACTTCTTTTTAATATATAAACGAAAGGGAGACACAAAGTATTTAATTACTTTGTACCCTAATGATAACTTTCAAATGTGAAAGCTGTGTGTATACATTATGGAAAATTATGTGATTATTTCTTATGACGCAAGTTTTGGAAAACCTCTGCCTTATTTTCTAAGATTTCACTATACTTAGACAAAGTATCCTTTAAAGACATATTCTCAATTTTAACTTGATTGAAGAAAGGAAGCTTCTTTTCAGCCTCAATACGCTTTTGAGCAAGTAAATCCTTAAGCTCTTCATACTTAACAACAATACCATGCATATCACCAAAATGCTTAATATCAATAGCTTCTTTTGTAGAAACATAATTATCAATAAGGAAGACACCATAGAACAAGCCGATAAAGAATGAGAAAGCCAAGTTATTTGTCAGCCAAACAATACCATCAATCGCAATTGGATGAATTACTAAATAATAAACAGCACCTATCGCACCCCAAAAGAAAGAGAACAATGGACAAATAACGCCCATGATATTTCCCCATCTTTTACGATAATCCCAAAGACGCATGTTCATTACTTTCAACAAGAAAACACCACCAACAAACTCAATAAGTGTCATTGCGATTGTAATACCGATAATAATTACAATTGCTGGCGGATTATCCAAATACGCATCTACTGTATAAGTGATACAAAACATCGTTGTAAGACCCACACCATAGATTGGAAGATAAGGGCCTTTACAAAAACCTGGGTTAATAAAATACTTACCACGAGGACCTGAATGACTAATTAGATTTCTAAAAAAGAATTCTAGTATATAGCCAAGCAAGGCTCCCGCAAAAAATAAAAATGCTAAAATTAATGGAATATTCATGAGACAATATTATCACGATTTTGCCCAAAATAAAGCTGTATCAATCGCTTTCTTCCAGCCCTTAATCTTTGTATCCCTAACTTCCTTAGTCATCGTACTAGAGAAACTCTTATCAATTGACCAATTATACTTGATTTCATCTTCATCCTTATAAAAACCAACAGCTAAACCAGCCAAATATGCAGCGCCCAAAGCTGTAGTCTCAGTCACCATAGGACGATATACCTTGGCATTTAATAAATCAGCTTGAAATTGCATCAAAAGATTATTAGCACTAGCACCACCATCAACCTTAAGCTCTCTAACCACTACACCAGCATCCTCTTCCATAGCCTTGACAATATCATATGTTTCATAAGCTATAGATTCTAAAGTAGCTCTAACCAAATGATTCTTATTAAAACCACGAGTAATACCTACAATTGTACCCCTAGCATGTTGTGACCAATATGGAGCACCTAGTCCTGTAAAAGCGGGAACCACATAAGCACCTTCAGTATCACTTACTTCACTTGCCAAAACTTCACTCTCTCTAGCGAAATTAATTATCTTTAATTCATCTCTTAACCACTGAATAACAGCGCCACCAATAAATATTGAACCCTCTAGAGCATATTGAATCTTGCCATTAGCACTAGCTGCAATCGTAGTTACCAAGCCATTATTTGATCTAACCAAATCAGTACCTGTATTCATTAATAAGAAACAGCCAGTACCATAGGTATTCTTCATTTCACCCTTATTAAAACAGCATTGTCCAAATAAAGCACATTGTTGATCACCTGCTGCCCCACTTATCTTAATTGGTGCCTTAAACATCTCAGGAACAGTCTCACCATAGACATAACTAGATGGTTTAACATCAGGCAATAAAGACTCTGGAATATCTAATAACTCTAATAATTCTTTATCCCACTCTAATGTATTAATATTAAACAACATTGTTCTAGAAGCGTTAGTATAGTCGGTAACATGTACCTTACCACCTGTTAGATTATAAATTAACCAAGTATCAATAGTACCAAAATATAGTTCACCTTTGTTAGCCCTATCTCTTACCCCTTCTACATTATCTAAAATCCACTTAATCTTACTACCAGAGAAATAAGCATCAGGAACTAATCCTGTTTTCTCCTTAATCATATCGCTATAGCCTTTTTCTACTAGATCATCGATGATATCACTAGTTCTACGGCACTGCCACACAATTGCATTATAAACAGGTTCCCCCGTTGCTTTATCCCATATCAAAGTTGTTTCTCTTTGATTAGTAATACCGATACTAGCCACATCACTTGGATTAATTCTTCCGTGTTTTAAAGCCAGTCTTGCTACTTCTAAAATTGAACTAAAAATTTCTTTACCATCATGTTCTACCCAAGCAGGATGAGGATAGTATTGAGTAAATTCCTTTTGAGCCACAGAAACCATATTCCCCAACTTATCAAAGATGATACAGCGAGAACTAGTAGTCCCTTGGTCAAGAGCCATCACATACTTCATATTTATTTTTCTCCATTAAATCGTTAAATAAATTATATAATTTTGAGTATGATATATCCAAATTATTTAAAAAAAGATGACACTATTGGCATTTGTGCCCTAAGTGCTGGCGTTGGTGATGATATTGAAGAATACGAAAAATCATTAAGTTTTTTATCTAGACAAAACAAAATATTCGAAACAGCATCAGTGAGAAACAACGCATTAGTTGCCAATACACCCATTATTAGAGCTAAGGAATTAAATTCATTAGTATCCAACAAAGATATTAAAGCTATAATTTGCGCAGCAGGTGGTGATGGCCAACTCGAGACATTGCCTTATATTGACTATGAAAATATTAAAAACAATCCTAAGTGGTATCTAGGAGCAAGTGATCCTACTAACCTTTTATTTGTTGTAACTACCATGTTAGATATAGCTACCCTATATTCATGTAACGCTAAATCTTTTGTAGGAAATAAGGATGATTTAATCACTTATGAATATTTATATGGTAAGCTATCTAAACAAGAAAGTTATGAAACATATCAACCATTTATCGACTATATAAATGATAATGATAATTATTTACCAGTTAGATATGAAAGTGAAAAAGATTTTAAAACTAAAGGAAGAATCATTGGAGGATGTCTAGATTGTCTAGCCAAGATAATCGGCACGCCCTATGATCATGTAAATGAATTTATTGAAAAATATAAGGATGATGGTATTATTTGGCACTTTGACATCTTCTCTATGTCAGCCTTTGATGTATATTTAACCTTATTACAATTTAAATTAGCAGGTTATTTCAAATATACAAAAGCTATATTATTTGGAAGAGTAGCCTTTGAAAGTACTGCCTATAATAAGTACATCACAAGTTATCAACAAGCATATTCAAAAGCACTAGAAAACATTCCATTTATTAGTGAAATGGACATTGGACATACCCATCCTCATTTCACCATCATCAATGGAGCTATTGTAGAAGTTGAATATGAAAATCATAAAGGATCAATATCTTATCTTATATAAGTAAAGACCGCTGCCAGTTATATTATATCTGACAGCTTTTTTATTTGGCACAGCCAGCATATTTTCAATATCTGCTAAAGTCTTTTTACCCCTACCCAAATCAATCAAAGTACCAACCATGATTCTTACCATATTCTTAAGAAAACCATCACCAGTTACTGTAATTGTCAATAAGTCTTTCTTCCTAGTTATCTTGAATTCGGTAATAGTACGAGTTTGATCAATCTTATCTTCATAAGGAGTTGTATTAAAACTTGAGAAATCATGAGTGCCCAAGTATAACTTAGCACCCTCTTTCATCAAATCTAAATCTAATTTGTAATGACATTGATAAGCGAAACCATCCAAGAAAACATCGTATTCACCGATGTTAATTAAATATTTATAGGTCTTATTCTTTACATTAAAACGAGCATGAAAGTTCTGAGAAACCACTTCCGCCTTAATAACATGAATGTCCTTGTTAGTTAAAGAATTTAAAGCCCCTTTTAGTCTATAAGGATCCATTTCCTTGTCATTATCGAAATGAAATACTTGCCCATAAGCATGAACCTTAGCATCTGTTCTTGATGCCATAATAATTCTAATATCCTCACGGAATATTTCCTTTAAAGCTTTTTCAATATTATCTTGAATTGTAGGACCATTGGGCTGTGATTGAAAGCCTACATAATTATTGCCATTATAGGCTATTGTTACCTTATATCTCATAAGAAAAATCTTGAGGCAATAGAGAACGCAAGACAAACATTAGCTAAGATAATAAAGATGATATCCCTAGCACCTATCTTTAAAACATGATAGCGAGTTCTTTCTTTATCAGGAACATAACCTCTAGCTTCCATCGCATCAGCTAATTCATAAGCTCTTTGGAAAGCTACAGTAAATAATGGAATTATCAAAGATAAAATCGCATTAATCTTTTCTTTTAGTTTGCCCTCATCAAAATCAACACCACGAGACTTTTGTGAATTCATGATGCGCATTGTTTCTTCAATAATAGTAGGAATAAAACGTAGGGCAATCGAAATCATCATAGCCACTTCATGATATGGAAAGTGGAACACTTTTAATGGTGACAATAACGATTCAATACCAAGTGTTAAATCTAAAGGCTTGGTAGTAGCAGTTAAAGTAGTGGTTACCATAATCATCAATAATAGTCTAACTACAATATATAAGGTATTAAAGATGGCATCACTATATAAAATAAAACCACCAATCGTTAATAATTCAGATCCTGTTTTGATAGTTAGACAATTGATTATTAACAGGAATAACATCATAAACATTGTTGATTTTAATGTCTTAAGTACTAAACTTAATTTTACTTTAGCTAAGAAAACAACAATTAAAATAACTGCTCCTAGTACTCCATATACAAGCCATGAATCAGGCACAAAGATAGCGATAATCATCGCAAACATCGCAGCTATCTTGGCACGAGGGTCAAGTTTATGAATAATTGAATTAACAGGAATATATTTACCAAATACTAAATTGTTCATTTCTTAAGCTCCTTTGATAAATACTTTGCCAACTCATCAATTGTACGCACATTTGATGGTATCTTAAATCCCTTATCATTTAAAGCATTCTTAACACTTAAAATCTTTGGTTCTAGAATATTAAATACTTTGACTTTCTCTTTATCATTAAATAATTCTAAGGTGTTACCACTATATTTAACCTCACCATCAGCCATCAAAACCGTATTATCAGCATAGTTATAGACAATCTCATTATCATGGGTAACCAAAATAACCGTAATGCCAGCCTTCTTATTTAACTTAACAAACAAGTCAATCATTTCCTGACTTCCCTTTGGATCAAGTCCTGCAGTAGGCTCATCTAAGACAATGATTTTTGGTTCTAGAGCTAAAATACCTGCAATAGCGATTCTTCTTTTTTGACCACCTGATAAGTCAAATGGTGAAGTTTCATAATAACTTTCATCAATACCAACCATCTTTAATGCTAATTTAGCCTTGGCAATAGCTTCTTGTTCACTAGCACCATAATTCTTAGGACCAAAGGCAACATCTTTTAGAATTGTTTCTTCAAACAATTGATATTCAGAGAATTGGAAAACAAGGCCAACTTTCTTTCTTAAGGCCTTTAACCCCTTGTTTTTCTTACCAGGCAAGATAATGGTATCTTCAATCTCTAAAGAACCACTACTAGGCACTAATAAAGCGTTTAGATGCTCAACTAAAGTAGACTTACCACTACCTGTTTTACCAATGATAGCTGTAATCTTATCTTCTTCAATATTTAAATTTATATCTTTTAGGGCATGGTGAGCATAAGGCATACCCTCATCATAGATATAACTTAATGATTTGAATGTAATTGCCATAATTCTTCCACCATTTCATTTATTTCACTACCCTTTAATTTAATATGTTCTCTCTTAAGAGCTTCCTTAAGCTTTAAATTAAAAGGAATATCAAGTTCAATTTTTCTTAATTCATCAGCATGCTTAAATACTTCACTTGGCTTATCATGCATAAAGATTTCACCTTGATTCAAGACAATACAATCGCTAGATTGTAATACTTCTTCAATATCATGAGTAATTGAAATGATAGTAAAAGAACCATCACTGTGTAATTTACGCATAATATCTTTAATATCTTTTTTACCTCTTGGATCTAACATCGAAGTAGCTTCATCAAAAATAATAATGTCCGGATTCATTGCCAAGACACCCGCAATAGCCACTCTTTGTTTCTGACCACCAGATAAGGCAGTAGGTTCTTTATCTAAGAATTCCTCAAGTCCTACTTCCTTAGCATATTTATTGATAATATCATCCATATCACCTTGAGGAACCATATGATTTTCAAGTCCAAAGGCAATATCATCTCTTACGGTTGATCCAATAAATTGGTTATCAGGGTTTTGGAAAACAATTCCAATCTTTTCTCTTATCTTGTAAACATTCTCTTCATTTAGTTCAAGACCATCAATTTTGATAGATCCACTCTTAGCTTCTAATAATCCAATTAATAATCTAGCAAGAGTAGATTTACCACTGCCATTGTGACCAATGATAGTAACATAGTCTCCTTTTTTGATATCAAAGGAAATGTTTTTAATAACTTTCTTGGTTTCGTTATAGGAAAAATCTAGATTTTTTACTTCTATTAAACTCATGTGGTATATTATAACTCATTTTATTTATTAAGTTGAATTCTTTGGTATATAATTATGGAGGTAAATAAGAAGGAGAAAAATTATGCCATTAGTTACTACTAAAGAAATGTTTGAGAAAGCTTACGAAGGCGGTTACGCTATTGGTGCTTTCAACGTAAACAACATGGAAATTATCCAAGGTATTACTGAAGCTGCAAAGGAATGCAACGCACCAGTAATTCTACAAGTTTCAAAAGGAGCTAGAGCTTACGCTAATAGAACTTATTTAGTTAAATTAGTTGAAGCAGCTGTAATTGAAACAGGTCTTCCAATTGCTTTACACTTAGACCATGGTGATTCATTCGAAACATGTAAAGAGTGTGTTGATGATGGTTTCACATCTGTTATGATTGATGCTTCTAGCAAATCTCTAGAAGAAAATATTGAAATTACTAAGAAGGTTGTAGAATACGCACATGCTCATGGTGTTGTAGTTGAAGCTGAGCTTGGTACATTAGCTGGTGTTGAAGATGAAGTTAAGGTTGATGCTGCTGATTCTTCTTACACTCGTCCAGAAGACGTTGAAAGATTCGTTAAGGAAACTGGTTGTGACTCACTAGCAATCGCTATCGGTACTTCTCATGGTGCTTACAAGTTCACTCCTGAACAATGTACAAGAAATGAAGAAGGCGTTCTAGTACCTCCACCTCTAAGATTTGATATCCTTGAAGAAGTTCAAAAGAGACTTCCTGGATTCCCAATCGTTCTTCATGGTTCTTCAAGTGTTCCTCAAGAATACGTTAAGATGATCAATGAACACGGTGGTAAGATGCCAGATGCTGTTGGTATCCCTGAATCTCAATTAAGAGAAGCTGCTAAGATGGCTGTATGTAAGATTAACATTGACTCAGACTTAAGACTTGCTATGACAGGTACAATCAGAAAGTTCTTCGATGAACACCCTGAAAAGTTTGACCCAAGAGAATACTTAAAGCCAGCTAGAAACAACATCAAGGAACTTGTTAAGCACAAGATTACTGATGTTCTAGGTTGCGATCACAAGGCATAAGAATTCAAAGCTCCCAAGTGGAGCTTTTCTTATACCCAAAATGATATTTTAGGAAAAACGTACAAAAATAAGGTCAAATTATATTGGAAAATGTACAAAGAAAATACATTCATTCTTTAAAAAAGAGGAAGTTAATCTCCCTCTTAGTACTTTATTTAATTCTTTCCTTTAATGCATTCAAAGTAACTTCATAACTATCTTCTTCGTAAGGATAATCTATAGCTTTAAGATCTCTTTTTAAAAGCTTAGAAACAATATGATTCATTAAACATGGATTCTTAACCAAGATTGGACCAATAATATGAGTTCCATAGAAATTATCAACATGATATCCTTCATACTTATTATCAACAAGATTGTTGTCTTTAAACAAGTAATCGAACAATTTAATATCTTCTTTTTCTTCAATATGAGAACATTTATTGATAAAGCCAACTACTTCACCAATATCATCGTTTTTAACAATCACATCACCTGTATATCTTTTATCAGTTAATGTGGTTTTAATTGGTACGATATTTAAAGCTTTATGCCCAGCAATCTTTTCGCCCAACAGTTCCATCGCATTGCCAGTAAAGAAGATAATTCCCTTAGACTTTATTAAGTTATCTTTACGTTTTAATAAATCATTTAACGCAACCATTTGATTCTTTTCAGTACCACTGCCACAATAGATGAAATCATATTGAGTAAAATCAATTTGATCACCAATTGTCTTTTTATCAACAATAACTTCTTCACCTTGGTCTTCTAAATGCTTAGCCAATACAATGACATTACCATATTCGCCATAAAGATTCATTAAATCATAGTATAAATGTAAAATCTTCATTATTTAAGCACCTCCACCCTATTCAACAACTTATGTTGATCAGAGAAACAAGTAATCGCATAAATATGACCAATCGTATTATCCTTTAGATAATTAACCGCGGTCTCAATATCCTTTTCTAGATATACCTTATTAAAGTCAATACCTGCATATAAGAATCTTTCAGCAACATCACTGGCATATCTGCCAGTCAAGACAATCTTCTTGATATTAGGACTATTCAATAATTCAAAATCAATATCCCACAACCAAGATGTTTCACTAGTAAAATATTTTCTAGAAATCGCATCAACCATCACGAATGCTGTGACATCTTTCTTATAATTTGTTGCTACTCTTAAAGATTGATCATAAGAAATAGAATTTTCATGCTTAGAAGTTAATAAAGTTCCATAATTATTGCCAACCTTAAATTCAACTACACGACCATTCTTAAGAATATAGTTATTTAGTGTATCTACAATAATTTTAGAATCTACTCCTAATTCTCTACAAATTGAGTAACAAGCCAAGATATTATAGGCATTATAGATACTCTTTAAAGCTAATGAAATTTTATATTCACCATCAATAATTAAGTAGCCTTCATCTAAATTTACATCGGTAATGTGATACTTAGGCTCATGACGCTTATAATCGCAAACCGTACACTTATAAGAACCAATATGTCCATAATGATGATAATCATAAACTAATTTATTCTTACATTTAGGACAATACTTGCCATCATCATAGACACTAGTATTCTCTTTAGTTGAATCCTTATATTTGTCAATGCCAAAATAGATATCATCATTATCACCAAAGGCATTAACCAAAGGATCATCACTGTTCAATAATAACTTGCAACCATCATGGATACTGTCCTTGATAATATCAAACATCCACTCTGGATGACCATTTCTAGTCATTTGATCACGATAAAGATTAGTAATTACATAATAAGTTGGCACAAAATGCTTAAAAGTATGTCTTGCATATCTCTCATCAGACTCAAGTAAAACAACATCCTTCTTTACATTGCCCTTTAAGTCAGCATTATCAAGAATAAAAGTTGTAACACCCTCTATTTGATTTGAACCTTCACCATTATAGGCAACCGATAAGCCACTCTTATCAAGTACTGCCTTAATCATCTCAACCGTACTTGTCTTACCATTGGAACCAGTTACCGCGATAACATATTTAGGTAACTTCACTTCACTCAAGATATTAGGATCAATCTTTAAAGCTATCTTTCCTGGTAAGCTAGAGCCCTTGCCAACTAATTTGCCAATTACTCTTACAATCTTACAAACAATTATCGCCAATACTTTTTTCATAAGCTTAAGATAGTTTACTACCAGCAGGTAAAGAAGAAGTAACCACTTCAATCTTTCCTTCATTCTCAGCACAGATAATCATACCCTGTGACTCTACGCCTCTGATTTTTACAGGCTTTAAGTTAGCTAAAACAACTACCTTCTTGCCTACAAATTCCTTTGGATCAACATGTTCTGCGATACCGGAAACGATTTGTCTTACTTCACCACCAATATCAACCTTAGATACTAATAGTTTATCAGCCTTCTCATGCTTCTTTGATTCTAATACTTCACCAACTACCATTTCCATTTTAGCGAAGTCTTCGATACTAATTTCAGGTAAATGTTCAATTTCCTTTGCCTCAAGCTTTTCCTTTAATTCCTTTTCATCAATTCTTGCGAATAAAATTTCAGGCTTTTCAGTTACTTGATAACTTTCAACATAACCAATTGTATTATTTTCAAATGATGCATCATTCACATTAATTTGTTCATAAATCTTCTTAGAAGTAGCTGGAATAAAGGCTTCTAATTCAATTGCACATAGTCTAATACCATCCAAGATCACATATAAAACATCATTTAAACGAGACTTATCTTCAAGCTTAGCCAACTTCCAAGGCTCAGTTTCATCAATATATTTATTTAAACGATTTAATCTAGAAAAAATATCAGTCAATGCCGCTGGTGCATTTAAACTTTCTAGCTTCTCATCAACATCCTTATCCATACTATTTAGATAATTAATTACTTCATTATCTAATTCAGTAATATTAGAAATCTTAGATACCTTACCACCAAAGTATTTATTAGCCATTGAAATAGTACGATTTACTAGATTACCCAAAACATTACATAAATCACTATTACGTCTTTCAACCATTAATAATTCTGAGAAATTACCATCAGAACCAAATGGTACTTCACTTAATAAGAAATATCTAATTGTATCAACACCATAGTCTTTGATAAATAAACGTGGATCCTTAAAGTTACCCTTAGACTTACTAATCTTATCACCACCCATAGTCAACCAACCGTGGCCATATACCTTCTTAGGCAAAGGTAAGCCTAAGGCAATTAACATAATAGGCCAAATGATAGTATGGAATCTAAAGATTTCCTTACCAACTAAATGTAAATCAGCTGGCCAATACTTTTCAAATAAAGACTCATCATCTGTTTTATAACCTAGAGCACTAATATAGTTAGTCAAGGCATCAACCCAAACATAAACTGTTTGTTCAGGATCAAATGTTACAGGAATACCCCACTTAACAGAAGATCTAGATACACATAAGTCCTTTAGTCCTGGCTTTAAGAAATTGTTATACATTTCGTTATATCTAGTAACTGGCTGCATCAAGTCTTTATGACCCTCTAGGTATTCTTCTAATTGTTTTTGATACTTAGATAGCTTTAAGAAATAAGCATTTTCTTTAGTTAACTTAACTTCTCTACCACAATCAGGACACTTGCCATCCTTTAATTGAGACTCAGTCCAGAAAGACTCGCAAGGTGTACAATACCAACCCTCATAAGT
>CAKUQM010000042.1 GCA_934675465.1 uncultured Erysipelotrichaceae bacterium
TGCCACGAAGAGTTACCTCACCTGTCATTGCACAGTTTGCGTCTACAGCTTTATTAGTTAAAGCTGATACAAAGGCAGTAGTTAAAGTAACACCAGCTGAAGGTCCATCTTTTGGCACAGCACCCTCTGGCACGTGAATATGGATATCATGTGTCTCAAAGAACTTGACATCAATACCAAACTTCTTAGCATTTGATTTAACATAGTCTAATGCGATTTCAGCAGATTCTTTCATAACATCGCCAAGCTGACCAGTGATGATTAGTTTGCCCTTTCCTTCAAAGTAATTTACTTCAATTTGTAAGATATCACCACCAAAAGCAGTATAAGCAAGACCAGTTACAACACCTACTTGATTCTTCTTTTCCTTAGTACCATATTCAAACTTTTCATGACCCAACCACTCTAGAACTAACTTCTTAGTGACTTTAATAGAACGTTTAGACTTTGTATAGATTTCAAGTGTTGCCTTACGAGCCAATGTTTCCATCATTCTCTCAAGTTCTCTGACACCCGATTCTCTTGTATAATGTCTAATTACATGAGTTATCATTTCATCACTGATACTAAATTGTGATGGTTTTAAGCCATCTTTCTTTAAAACCTTAGGAATCAAATGATCTTTACAAATATTTAGTTTTTCTAGTTCGGTATAAGAACTTAAATTTATAATCTCTAATCTATCTAACAAAGGAGCAGGAATGTTTTCTAAATAGTTGGCAGTAGCGATAAACATAACATCACTTAAATCATATGTTTCTTCTAGGTAGTGATCCTGGAACATTGAATTTTGTTCAGGATCTAAAACTTCTAACATCGCACTACTTGGATCGCCCTTATAGTCAGCACCCATCTTATCGATTTCATCAATTAAGAATACAGGATTAGTTGTACCAGCCTTTTTCATGCCTTGGATGATTCTGCCAGGATAAGAACCTAAGTATGTTCTTCTATGTCCTCTTATTTCAGCTTCATCTCTAACGCCACCCAAAGACATCTTAACGAAGTTTCTATTTAAGGCTCTAGCGATTGACTTGGCAAGAGATGTCTTACCAACACCTGGAGGACCAACTAAACAAATGATTGGTGATTTTAAAGAATGTGATAATTCTTTAACAGCTAGGTATTCCAAAATACGAGTCTTAATCTTTTCAAGGTCATAGTGGTCCTCATCAAGAACTTCTTTAACCTTAGTCAAATCAGTTTCATCGACACTTTTTTCAGTCCAAGGAATAGAAATTAACCAATCAAGATAAGTTCTAATCATGCCATATTCACCTGAGGCAGTAGAAGTCATATCTAATCTTCTAATTTCCTCATTAGCCTTAGCCTTGATGTTTTCAGGATATCTATCTTTAGAGAATTCTTCCTTAAGCTTTTCTACATCAGCACCCTGACCATCACCCAATTCTTCTTTAATGGCCTTGATTCTTTCTCTTAGATAATAATCTTTTTGCGAAGATTCCACCGAGTCTTTAACACGAAGGTTGATTTCTTTTTCAATCTCTTCTTTTTTCTTTTCCAAAGAAATGTACGTTAAAAACATTTCAAGTCTTTTTTCTAAGTGATATTCCTCTAAGAATTTTTGTTTCTCACCTGAATTAAAGATGTTTGCTTGGGCAAAACCATCAACTAGTTCTGAGATATATTGATTACTCATATTCTCAGAGGCTCTTAAAGGCGCTCTACCGTTCTTTTGTTCAAAAAGGCTATATTCCTTCTTAACTTTCGTTTTTAACACCTCAAGGGCTAAATCATCTTCTACAACATCAGACAATACTTCAACGCTTGCATACATAATACCATCAATCTCGTAGATTTCAATTAAACGACATCTATCTTCACCGACAAAAACTACCTTTAAATGGTCATCTCTTTTTCTACTTGCTCTTATATGACAGATAGTACCAATTTCATATAAATCATTCTTTTTAGGTTCATCAATATCGATGTTTTTTTGAGAAACCAAAATAACATCAAGATTCATATTTAAACTAAAATTAACAACATCTACACTAGCACGTCTGCCAACATCCAAAGACATATCTTGCCCTGGGAAGATAATAGCACCTCTAGTACAAATAATAGGACATTCAATTATGTTTGCCATAAAAAATTTCCTCCTTCTATTAATAAAAGACGCTGTGTTGCGTCTTTATTATCTTTTTTTATTTCTTTAAGAAGTCAACCGCTTTTTGAAGCTTAACATCATCGATGATGTTTTCTTTTGGAACATACTTCTTAACTTCAGCTACATCCATGCCATAGCCCTTAGCCATGTCATCGTAGTACTTTTCGATATCTTCATCGCTAGCTTCTAAGTTTTCTAACTTAGCAACTTCTTCAAGACATAAAGTTGTCTTGATTCTAGCTGTAGCACTTTCTTCTAATTGCTTCTTGATATCTTCTCTTGTTTGACCAATGATCTTTAAGTATTGATCAAATGGAATGCCTTGGTATTGAAGTCTTGCAGCTTGATCATTTAACATAGCCTCTGTTTCCTTTTCAATCATAACAGCAGGAATGTTGATTGTAGCCTCATCACATAATGCCTTTAATAACTTTTCATCAGCCTTACGTTCTGCTTCAGCCTTCTTACCAGATAAGATAGATTCCTTTACGTGCTCCTTGTAAGCGTCAACTGTTTCAACGTTTTCAATCTTTAATTCCTTTACAAATTCATCATCTAAAGTTGGCAACACTTTCTTCTTTATTTCATGAACTGTAACCTTGAAAACAACTGGAGCACCCTTTAATTCTTCAACATGGTAATCTTCAGGGAAAGTAACGTTGATATCCTTAGTTTCTTCTGACTTCATACCAATTACTTGTTCTTCAAAGCCAGGAATGAATGAATGGGAACCAATAACTAATTCATAGTTATCTGCCTTACCACCATCGAAAGCAACCTCATCCTTGAAACCTTCAAAGTCGATAACTACTGTATCGCCATCTTCAACAGCGCCATCTTCCTTAAGTTCTAGATCACCCTTTCTTTCAAGAGTCTTATTGATTTCATTTTCAACTTCCTCATCAGTAACTGTTACTTCCTCTAATTCATAATTTAGAGCCTTGTAATCACCAAGAGTTACATCTGGTTTAACAGGACAATTGAAGACAATAGTAACACCTTCTGCACCGATTTCCTTTAAATCCATGCTAGCTTGATCAATTAAATCTACATGGTGTTCATCAAGAGCTTCTTTGAATGCTTCGTTGCTTAATTCACTAGCAGCTTCATACCAACAAGCTTCATCAGTGATATATTTCTTAGCTAAAGAAGCAGGAACTTGTCCCTTTCTAAAACCCTTAATATCTAATTTTTTTACTAATTTGTCGAAAGCCTTCTTAGTAGCTGCTTCCCACTTTTCTCCTTTGATGGCACATGTTAATTCAGCCTTGCCATCTTCAATCTTTTTATATTCAGCCATATTTACCTCCATAAACGCTAACACATTATATCAAAGACTTGTGAATAATACTACAATAATTACTGCTAATTAACTGCAACCTAATTAACTGCAAGAACATCTTAGCAAAACTCATTATTAAACTTAGTCTTCTTTTATTCTAATCACTGAATTAGGAGATTTCTTATTGCCATCCCTATAGATTTCTCCTTCTTCTATTAGTGGATTAATAATATCGTTTAGAAATCTTGTTCTATTTGTATAATCTAATTCATATTGCAGATCATTAATTCTCATGCTACCGCTATCTTTTAAAATATAGAGAAGCTTTTCTTTTTTATCAGCATTCTTATCATTTTCGTTTCCATCGTATCTTTTATACAAAGTATCAAATAATTTTAAATTCAAGAAGCCAGGATATATAGATACTACTGGTTGTAACTCTTTAGAATAATCAACATAGGCTTCCATCATGGTTTGAAAACCGGTTCCTCCTCTTTCCATTAAATTCGCAACATCCAAACATGCGGCAATTATAGAATTTCTTCTAATAGAAGGGATAGAACCAACAGGATATTCACAATATCCTGTTGGAAGCAACCAAGAACCAGGAGAAACAATTTCTAATCTATCACTATATACATCCACATCAATTTGAGTACCATTTATAGAATAGTCTCTATGAGCTATTGCGTTTACCAAAGCTTCTCTTATAGCTATTAGGGGATATGATCTTATTTCTTTTCGTCCGCCATTATCTAATTTTTTCCAGCCAGTTTTTGTGCTTTTTTCGATAAAAGATAAAGTATTTTCGAAAACTGTCGGAATATTTCCTTTGCATCTTGCACTATCAATCAAAGTATCGCTTTTATTTAATCCCTTCCATAGACGACAACAAACCATAGTATCATCTTTGTCATAGTCATCTTTAAACATTAGAAAGCCTGATTTTACATGTCCATCTTTAGAAAGAATTTCTTCGTTTTGAAGTTCTTTTATAGATGGCCAATTTCTCTTGTTTCTATAATTCCTACACATGGCTAGATAATCATTCCATTCATTATCAGCATATAAAACTTCAGTTGTTTCATTATCTATGCCATATCTTCTCTTAGATAGAGATATTATCTCTTCTGGTCTAGCTGGATAAGAATTTCCATCACCCCTTATATAAACTGTTTCATTAAAATCACCTTCACGATATCTAACCACTGAATCTGCAGAAAAAACCCTTACTCCTAGAACATAACGCTCAGCATTTTTATCAACACTTCCAATGACATAAGATGTCCTTACATGAGGAAAAATGTTTCTATCATTAATTCTAGCTACAAGATTTTTAGTCTTGTCAATATCGTTTAATGTTAGCCCAAATGCATCACCATCGTTAGAAACACCAACAAATATTATTCCGCCACCGTTATTAGCATACGCAACAATCGTTTTTGCCCATTTAATTGGATTCTCTTCGCTTAATACTTGTTTAAACTCATATTCTAAGTCTTCCATTAACACTTCTGGAAATATTTCGGATATTTTCACAATTTTCCCTCCTAACATTGTACATTAACATTATACAACATTAGACAAAACATTAGACATTACCTTGTCTAATGTATAAAAAAATTAGAAGATGACTTCTAATTTTTTCCTAATAATTTAAACATTTCCTTCTTATATACTTCAACACCAGGTTGATTGAATGGGTTAACACCAAGTAAGTAACAACTCATACCACATGCCTTAAAGAAGAAATAGATCATATAACCGAAGGCCTTAGCACTATTGTCTTCTAGATGAACTAGGATGTTTGGTACATTACCATTATCACTATGTGCCTTTAAAGTACCCTTCATTGCCATTTCATTTACCCATGATACTTGTTTACCAGCTAGGTAGTTCATGTTGTCAAGGTTTTCTTCATCACTTGGGAAAGTGATATCTTCTGGCATATTATCAATTAAGAATAATGTTTCATATAACACTTTGCTACCCTCTTGAATGAATTGGCCAAGTGAGTGTAAGTCAGTTGAGAAACAAGCAGATGTTGGAAGTAGACCCTTACCATCTTTACCCTCTGATTCACCGAATAGTTGTTTCCACCATTCAGCAACCATTGTTAGTTGTAAGTTATATGTTACAAACATTTCACTCTTATAGCCTTGATTTTCAAGGATTCTTCTAGCTACTGCATACTTATAAGCATCGTTTTCTAATAAGTTATCACTAGAATAGTCGTTATAAGCCATCTTAGCACCTTCCATAAGGGCTTTGATATCTACACCAGCTAAAGCTAATGGTAATAGTCCTACTGCTGTAAAGACACTGAAACGACCACCGATATCATCTGGTACTACGAATTCTTCATAGCCTTCTTTGTCGGCTAATTCTTTTAAAGTACCCTTGTGCTTATCAGTAGTAGCGATGATACGTTCTTTAGCCTCTTCTTTACCATATTTGTTTTCAATATATTGTTTAAAGATTCTAAATGATACAGATGTTTCAGTTGTTGTACCTGACTTAGAAATAACATTTAGTACTACATCTTTTCCTTCAATGTGCTTTAATACTTGAGACAAGTAAGTATTAGAGAATGTATTACCAATAAAGATTACTTCAGGTCTTTCTTCTGGATATAAGCCTCTGATCATTTCATTAGCAGCTCTAGCACCAAGGTAAGAACCACCAATTCCACATACAAGTAATACATCAAATTTGCCTTTTAATTTTTCACTAACTTTTAAGATTCTTTCAAATTCTTCTTTGTCATAAGTGTTTGGCCATTCTACCCATCCTACAAAGTCATTGCCCTTGCCAGTTTTTTCATGTAGCCACTTGTGAGCTTCACTAACTTGGTCTTGGTAACTAATAATTTCTTCGTTTAATTTTGCATAAGATAAATCTAATTTAAGCATTTTTATCCCTCTCTATCCATTCTTTCATGGCTTTATCTAATGAAGCAAAGCCTATTTTCTTTTCAGGCATTCCTTCAAAATGAACTTTTCTAATGTATTTACGAGTATTTTGTTCAAGTGCCTTAAAAGATAAACGTAGTTGTTTGTGCTCATAGTCAATGTCTATTACTTTAAGCATGCAATAGTCATCAATGTTGACAAAATGACTTACGTTTCTTACAAAACCATTTGATAATTCTGATATATGGATTAGACCACTAACACCATCATCAAAGCTTACAAAAGCTCCATATGGCTTGATACCAGTGATTTTTCCATATACAGTCATTCCTACTTTATACTGGTTAATACTGTTCATATAACAAGCATTATACTACAATTTGATATATAATAATTTAGGTGATTTTTATGGAAAAAGAAGAAAAAGAAAAACTTGTTATTAAAACTATTGATAAGATAAAGCCTTATTTGCAGGCTGATGGTGGCGATGTTGAATTCTCAAGACTTGAGGATGATATCGTTTATGTTAAAGTACATGGTGCATGTATTGGCTGTGGTGCCTTAGAGATGACTCTTAAGGATGGCGTTGCAGCCTTGATACTAGATGAAGTACCTGGTATTAAAGATGTAAGGCTTGATGAAAATCAAAGTGATTTACAAATTTTCTAAGTAAAGGAGTTCGAACGAACTCCTTTATACATCTAATAGAATCTTAAAACTGGCAAATTTGCTTTTTTATTTGCTAATTTATGCAGATTACTGTCGATTTTAGATATGTATTAACGCAAAAACCGTTTTTATTTATATCAGTGTACATCTTGGAAATAATCAGTACATTTTATTTTTTCTCATATTTTTTTAAGCCATCATCATACATTTTTAATACATTGTTAGAGTCTCTAACACAGGTAGATGAATTATAGATGATATTTTCATCTATAAGCTCTTCGATTATTTCTCTAAAAGTTTTAGAAGCATTACCAGAATAACCCAAACTCCTATACAATTCATTTGCTGAATAGCTTTCTTTATCTAGGGTTTCTAATATTAATTCTTTATTCTCATCCTTACTTCTACGTTTCTTTTTTATATTTTCCAATTTACTGTTTAAATAGTCATCATTTATAAATGCCTCATGTATAGGTATGGTTACAGAGAAGAACGTTCTATCTTCATCGGTTAGGAATATTGGCAAAGGAGAGCCGTTTTTCTTAATCTCTCTTATAGCTGTTGGTATACCAGTGTTTCTTCCTTCAACCAGATGTAATTCTTTTAAGAAATCACCAATTCTTCTGTTTCTATATCTTCTAGTCCTCATTTGAAAATTTTTGATATCTTCATCAGTTATAGATCTATCAGGACCAGGGGCGCTTGTGATTTCTATTTTGTCACTTTCTATCCTAACAGTAATTGGTTCGTGTATTTGATATGATTTATGATAAATAGCATTTGATAAGAATTCTTCTATAGCTTCATAGCTATAATTTTTAATTCTAATAGCTTCAGCTTAGCCACTTACCTTAAAAACTTTTTCAGCAATAACGTTACTCCGGATATAATCAAGAGCATTTCTTAATTGCACATCAATAGGACCTTGAAACACCCTTTCCACCATTCCATAGCCTGTAGGATCTGGAATATTAACAACCTCTATTTGGCTATACGGGAAAAACATATGGGGTTGATCATTAAAAAATAGTAATCCAACATTTAAAGGTTTATAGTATTCAGCTGGACCATCAGCGATTCTTAGATTTCTAGCTAATTGATTAAGACTTAAATCGTCAACATTAACAAGTAAACTACTATTAATATTTTGTAAATAATCATAAATACGACTTCGTTTTAAATCATTCATTTCTGCCTTTGGATTGATACGATCATCAAAAGGAATATTATGAGACAAGGAAAGCAGTTCTTTTACGTCCAAATCCGTTGCTTCAATCGTACTAGATAGTTTTCTAATATAATAATTTTTTTCACTATTCTTAGTACTAGGATATTTAGGACATGCATAGGGTCTTTCATACCCACCAGGACACCATATTAACAACAGCATTTTCCCATCAAAGTTAACAGGTTCTGTTTGAGGAATATATACAGGTTTTAAAAATTTGCAGTACCTTAACAATTCTTTTTGTATCTTATCTATAGATCCACGTTCAATTCCTTTTACAGGTCTTACGACTTTCCCATCTTTTTCATTTGCACCTAAAACTATATATCCACCGCCCCAATTATCAATATCATTCGCGAATGCACTAATAGTCTTTAAAGTTGTTTCTGGATTCCAATTTTCTTTAAATTCTATTCTAGCCAACTCAACAACATTTTCATTCAATAATGTTTCAATGCTAATTGGAATTGCCATTATCATATCCTCCTGTGCTTACGACTTACTTACGACTATATAATTTAGTCGTAAGTAATCAGACTCAATATAACTCTACACAAAAAGTGATTCCTAATCATAATTCAGGAATCACTCAATTACTTCAATATCATTTTCCTCACACCACTCAAGGGCAATCTCTTTATATTGTTGATCACGATACTTATACCATTCATTTGCCATACCAATTTCATGTAGTTTATCTTTAAATCTTCTAAAGGCACCCCTTCCCTGTATTGCATTATATAAGATAGTTTGGTTCTTTCCTTTAGGTAAAGAATAGACAAAGTTTTCCATCATACGATATTCATTAATATCGTAACTATCAGGTAATCTAATATAGTCATCATCTTCATCATGTTCTTCTTCACCATCATCAAAATATTTTGAGAAAAAGACTATCTTCTCTTTATTTATAGAATAGCAACAGCTTATTTCATCGTTGCCAGCTTCTTCTAAAGCTAATAGAACATCTTGTAATTTTACTTTCATACTCTATAAAACTCCTTATACCACTTAGCAAAGTTTCTGAGACCTGTTCTTAGTGGTGTACTAGGTTTAAAGCCAAAGTCCTTTTCAAGTGGTGTTGTATCAGCATAAGTAATAGGTACATCACCTGGTTGCATTGGAACTAGTTTCTTATGTGCTTCAAAATCATAGTCTTTAGGTAAGACACCTGCATCTATTAATTCTTGTTGAAGGATGTCTACAAAGTCTAATAGGTTTTCAGGATTTTGATTACCTATGTTATAAACTGCATATGGTGGTATAGGTAAACCATCTTCACCTAGTTTTTTATCAGGAGCACCCTGCATTACTCTTTTAACGCCTTCTACAATATCATCAATGTATGTGAAGTCTCTTTTACAGTTACCATAGTTAAAGATCTCTATTGTTTCGCCCTTTAACAACTTATTAGTAAAGCCAAAATAGGCCATATCAGGTCTTCCTGCTGGTCCATATACTGTAAAAAATCTAAGGCCAGTAGAAGGAATGTTATATAACTTACTATAAGCATGTGCCATTAGTTCATTACTCTTTTTAGTAGCTGCATATAGTGATACTGGATTATCTACTTTATCATCTGTACTGTATGGTACTTTCTTATTAGAGCCATATACTGAAGAAGACGATGCATATACTAAGTGTTCTACTTCATTGTGTCTACATCCTTCTAGGATATTATAGAAGCCTATTAGATTAGATTTGATATAAGCATCAGGATTAGTGATACTATAGCGTACACCAGCTTGTGCAGCTAGGTTTACTACAACACTTGGCTTATACTCATTAAATAAGTTATCAATAGTATCTTTATCTGAGATATCACCTTTAATAAAGATAAAGTTCTTATTTAATTTATTAATCTTTTCTAATCTATATTCTTTTATAGATACATCATAATAATCGTTCATATTATCAATACCAATGATCTTTATATCATCTACAGTATTGAATAATTCTTTTACTAGGTTACTACCAATAAAGCCTGCAGCACCTGTTATAAGTATTGTCTTTCCTTTTAAGTTTATTTTGTTCATATAAACACCCCTTATCACTATAAAATTATATGATATTTATTTTAATAACTCTTCTATTCTTTCACTAGCAGTTCTAACTGTATCTTGATTAGGTATCATAACATAAGCAGCATCGCCAAGTTCTGCACACATTTGTGTAGAACCACTTCCATCTACCATATATTGTTCAATAGTCCATTTAGGATTTTTATCTAATTGATATTTAATAAGGCTTGTAATCTCTTCATTAGACATTGTAGTAGAGAAAGTATCAGCCATAGCATCAATAATGGCTGCATAGTTTGTGATAATACTAGGACTTGTTAACTTATCTATAATGCCCATTAGTACTTGTTGTTGGTTTCTTGTACGTTGTCTATCGCCTTCACTATAGGCATAACGCTCTCTAGAATAAGCTAGAGCTTGTTTACCATTTAAGTGATTTAGACCTTCTTTTACACTAAATTCAGGTCTTGTTAGGGCATAGCCTGGTTCTACATAAACATCAACCCCACCTATCGCATCAACTAAGTCGGTCACTGTGTCAAAGCCTACTTTAAATGTGTAGTTGATTTTAATTCCTAATAAGTTTTCTACTGTACGCTTAGTAGTGTTGGTACCATGAATGCCAGTGTGTGTTATCTTGTCTAATTCACCATACATGCATCTATCGTTTTCATCGCAGATTGTAGTTACATAATAGTCTCTTGGAATAGAAGTTAAAAGAATAGTATGAGTATTAGGGTTAACAGTAGCTACCATAATCACATCACTTCTACCATATTCATCAAAGCCACCTCTTGTATCAGAGCCTGATATTAAGATATTGAATGATTTGTTGGTAATATCTTCTACTTTATTGGCCTTATCAGTATTTTCAATTGTCACAACAGTTTGATAAATTACTTTAGTATCATCATCAAAGTCTTCTTTAATGTCTTTTACTTGATCTCTATACGCTTCATTAATAATGATGGCATCAACTTCACCGTCATATAAAGCATCCAATAGTTCACTTAAGCTGTTATACTTAGTTGTTTTATATTCTTCTAAGTCAGTTCTAAAGTAGCCTATTGTAATATTGTTAAGATCATCAAAGTCATTGTCCTTTAAGCTTATTATGCTAATAGTACTCTTAGTTTCATGAGCAGTTCTTGTAATCTTATTTAGAGCACCGCTTGTTTTTAATAAGTAATAATTACCAAATAAAGATAAAAGTATTATTAGAATTGTTAATACCTTTCCAATTGTTTTCTTGTTTAAAAGTATTAAAAACACATCCAATAAGACAATAAACACAATAATCAACAATAGATATTTAGTAGCCAATACATTTAGTAAGGCTAATTGTATTAGTAATGTAGCAGTAAACACAACAAGTAATGTTGTAATAATAATCTTTTCTTTTTTCATAATGTAGACTATTGTCTCACTTTTGTTTATTTTTTTAAAGACCATTAATAAAAGGTGAACGAGTCACCTTATAAGTTTGCTTCCTCAAGATATCTTTTTAGTGCATCTTGCCATGTTGGTAATGGTTTAAAACCATTTTCTATTAGTTTAGTTTTATCTAATCTACTGTTAAATGGTCTTTTAGCTTTAGATAAGCCATATTCTTCAGTAGTAACAGGAATTACTTTAGTATCTAATCCATATTGTTTATAGATTTCTTTAGTAAAGTCATACCAAGAAATATAACCTCCTTCATTAGTCACATGGTAGTAGCCATATTTTTCTGTTTCAATCATGTCTACAAGAAGTCTTGATAAGTCTAATGTATAAGTAGGGGTACCAATTTGATCATTTACTACTCTTACTTCATCATGGCTCTTGCCCACATTAATCATTGTCTTAATGAAGTTTTTACCATTTAAGCCAAATACCCATGCGATACGTACAATGAAATATTTATCTAAGATACTACTAACTGCAAGTTCCCCTTCTAGTTTTGTTTGGCCATAGACATTAAGTGGTTTATAATCATTACAATCAGGTGACCAAGGTTTAGTTCCTTGTCCATCAAAGACATAGTCAGTAGAGATATAAATCATCTTAGCATCTATGTTTCTACATGCCTTGGCGATATTCTCTGTACCATGAGCATTAACGTTTCTAACAAGTTCTACCTTATCATCATCTTCTGCCATGTCTACCGCTGTCCAAGCTGCACAATGGATAACTGCGTCATAGTTAGCAATAACTCTATTAACTTCTTCTGTATCGGTAATATCTAATTTAACATAAGGCATAGTAGTAACAGGACTGAAGTCATTGATACCTACATAAGTATCAGCGATATCAGAGCCTGTTGCTTCATATCCTCTTTTATATAGTTCATTCATGACATCATGGCCAAGTTGGCCATTGACGCCTGTTACAAATACTCTCATATTTATTTTCTTTCTGTATAATTCTTTTCAATCCACTTTAGGTATTCACCAGATGTACACTCCTTAGTCCATTTTCTTCCTTCA
>CAKUQM010000043.1 GCA_934675465.1 uncultured Erysipelotrichaceae bacterium
CAAATGGGATCAACATTACAAAGTTATATACAACTGGTAAACCAAATAGAACTGGTTCATTAATATTGAAAATACTAACAGGAGCAGCAACCTTAGCTATTTCTTTAACTTCATTTCTCTTAGAAAAGAATAACATACAAATCAATAATCCAAGAGTAGCACCAGACCCGCCTAATGTTGTATAGACATCTCTAAATGCAAGATTACAAATATTTGTTGGAGTTAATCCTTGCGCAATTGCTTCAGCATTTTGAGTAAGAGCAATTGTTAATGGTGTATCAAAAACAGGGTTAGTAACGCCAGCTGGATGAATACCAAAGAAGAATACTAAGTTTTGTAATAAAACATTTACAATCATACCAGGAAGTGTAGCTGTAATATTAACTAAAGGTGCTTGTAATGTTGTATTAATTAATTCAGCGATTTCTTTGCCAGACGCAAACTTAATGCCATAAGTAATAAATGTCACAATTAGAAGAGTAATAATAATTGCAAACATATTATTGAATGTTGAAACAATAGCACCAGGTACATTGCCACTTACTTTGATTTTTAACTTATCATTTTCAGCAACCTTTAAGAAGATAACAGAAGAAATAATACCAAACACCAATCCTTCAAACATACCGTTTGATCCTAACCAAGTTGTTGGAATAGCAGAATCAACAATTGGTGTTCCAATGATGAAACAGCTAAGAGCAACCAAAGCAACGATAATAGGATTTTCATGCTTCTTAAACTTTGCGATATTGTAGCCAAGCAAAATTACTGTCATCATTGTCATCAAACCCATACTTGCAGTTGTAGTTTGAGAGAACATTGTTTGAATTGTAGTAATTGTCTCAGCAGACAAAATATTTGTCATAAATTTTGAAGGCAATAAAATCCAGTCAACAAAGGTTAACACTCCACCTAATACCAAGAATGGAATAATAGTGACAAAAGCATCTCTTATAGCGGAAACATAAGTATTTTGACTTACTTTTCCAGAGAATTGTTCAATCTTATCTAGAATATTTTTCATAATTTCCCCTTTCCTAAGATAGATTATTTTTGCGATATTTAATTATTTCGCATATTTGTTTAAGTCTTTTTTTAACAGCTAGTTTTTTCAAAAATCCAAACGTAATTTCAGGAATTGAATTAGAAATTTCTCCACCTTCATTAATTACATTTTCAATATAATACACCTCATTGTTGTTGATTAAATATTCGATTGAATATGTTTTTCCATTTTCAACAATTGTCGTTGATTTGTAATGACTAGGATATTCACATTCATCAATGATTACTTTTGTTTGGTATTTTTTATCCTTTAGTTTTAAAGATTTTACATACGAGAATCCCTTCTCTACCTTAAAATCCTCATTATTTTTATGAGCATATTTCAATACTTCTTGTCTTACATTATCGACAATAAAATTAAAATATTCTTCTGGGCTAACATCAATTTTACATCTTACTTTCATAATTATTTTTTAACCAATATACCATTTGAATCAACAGGTCTAATATTCTTAATCAATTCTGCCTGATCTAGAATCCATTCACCTGTTTCTTTCTTAGATAAGTTCATAATCAAATCCATTGTGAACCAATCGTTTCTATAATTAGTTTTATTAATAACTTTAGAGCCAATACGGTTTGGTTCTACTCTAGACATTTTAACAATAGCCTTGTTGCCATCAATATCAAACGAAGTAATGTGATAAGTGTGGTGTAAGAAAGATTCTTTTAAATGCAAGCTCTTAACAAAGCTTATCCAACTATCTCTTCCTTCTAATACTTGATTATGGAAACCGTCGATAATTTTTAAATCTTTATTTGCTACTTTTCCAAAAGCATCATAATCTTCGTAATCAACAAACCATCCATAGACAAATAGCACTTCTCTAATTTTATCTTCATCACTTCTATCGTCTTTTTCAAGTTCTATAATATTTACAACACCATCTTCTTTTGCTTGAATTAGCTTTGGAGTTACTCTAGGAACTGTATAATCAATTAAGCTTTGTCCTTCTAACCAAATTGTATTTCCATCAATCCAAGCTAGTTCAAAAATGATTTGATTAATTTTGAAATTTGATTCCTCTAATCTCATCTTAACAACCACAGTTGCACCATATTGTAAGAAGTTCATAAAATCATTAGAACCAAAATCACTATATTGTCTTAATAGATGGAAACTATACGCTGCTTCACTTTTGTTTTCTCTACAAATCACATTTTCAAAATTTGTCTTAACACAATTTGAACCAACACCATCATATTTAAATAATCTTACAAAGTCATCGTAGCCTTTTCCACTACCAGTAAGAGAATTTTCAATTACCGCATCACTTGTAAAATCATCATCTAATTTTGAATAATCATTATAAGCTAAAGCATATTTTAATCTTTCAAACAAATTAGTTGAAATCATAATTATCTTTCCTCTCCGTTACTTTTAATAACTCTACGATACCAATCAAATGACTTCTTCTTATATCTCTTGAAAGTACCATTTCCATTGTTATCAACATCGACATAAATCATGCCATATCTCTTATCCATTTCACCTGTTGAAGCACTAACTAAATCAATGATTCCCCATGGTGTATAACCTAAAACAGGAATTCCATCGACATTAATCGCCTCTTCCATTGCGACAATATGTTCTTTTAAATACTCAATACGAGCATCATCATTAATCATTTGACCATCTTGCATTTTTTCATATTGACCAAAGCCATTTTCAACAATCATGATTGGCTTATGATAACGATCATACAATTTATTTAAACTAATTCTTAAACCCATCGGATCTATCATCCAACCCCAATCAGTCTTCTTTAAATATGGATTATTAGCAGTTTTTACAATACCGCCACCTGTGGAACCAATTTTATCTATATCGCTAGAATAAACAGACGACATGTAATAACTAATTGAAACATAATCTACTGTTCCTTGTTTTAAATCTGAAAAATCACTTTCTTCAACATTCAATTTAATATTATTGTCACTTAGAAATTTAATTTTAAAGTAAGGATATTCTCCCAAAGCCATTACATCTCCAAAGTAATAATCCTCTTGCTCACGTTTCATGGAAGCGAAAACATCTTTTGGATTACAAGTCTCGGGATAATTAGGAATAAATCCTAGCATATCACCAAACAAGAAATCTTTGTTGATTTTTCTTCCTTCAATAATAGCTCTAGCACTAGCAACCATCATATTATGAGCAGCTTGATTAGCCACCCACTCACTAGTTTCGCCATCTTCAACCTTAACACCACCTGCAAGCCACATGCCCATGGATGTATCTGCTTTACAATGGTTGATTTCATTAAAAGTAATCCAGTATTTTACTTTATCTTTATATCTTTCAAATACAGTTTTACAGTATCTTACAAAGAAATCAATTAATTTTCTATTTTTCCAACCACCATATTTAGTTACCAAAGTATATGGGATTTCAAAATGAGACAGAGTGATAATAGGTTCAATGCCATTCTTACGTAATTCATCAAACATAGAATCATAGAATGCTAAACCCTTTTCATTTGGAACTTCTTCATCACCACAAGGATAAATTCTTGTCCAAGCAATACTTGTTCTAAATGCTTTCAAACCCATTTCCTTGAACTTTTTAATATCTTCTTTGTAATGATGATAGAAATCAATTCCTACATGATTAGGATAGTATTCGCCATCTTCTACAGTTGGAGTAATTCTTCGAGCTACTTTTTTATCACCACCTGTAAAAACATCCATGATGCTTAGGCCCTTGCCATCAACATCCCATGCACCTTCACATTGGTTAGCTGCTACTGCACCACCCCATAAAAATTCTTTTGGAAACATATACACCTCTATATTTCTAATGCTGTTTTAGCTGCTTCAAAAATTGCATGCTTTGCATCTCTAACTTTATTAGCATCACCAACAACATAAACTTTATTTGTTAATTCTTCAGTATTAATACTTAAGTAAGGCTTTGAACCAAAGGCAACAACCACTACATCATAACCGTTTAATACATTACCATCAGCTGTAACAATTCCATCTTTTAAAATTTCGGCAACCTTAGTTTCAGGAATCAGCTTTGTTCCCTTTTCCTTAAATTGAGTAAACATATCTTTCTTAACATGTTTATTTAAACCAGGCGCAAATTCCTTAATCATATCCACAATAGTACATGAATTGTTGTATTCGTTTAAGAATTCAGCACACTCGCAACCTACAATACCACCACCAAGAATTAATACCTTTTTATCACCAACTACTGTTTTACCAGCAAAGATATCATTGGCTTTTACGCTGTATTCAATTCCGTTGATTCTAGGAATAATTGGAGTTGCACCAGTGCTAACTACTACTGCATCATACTTATTATTTAGATCATCAATAGATACTTCAGTATTTAGATGGAAATTTACACCTGCATTAAGACCAATATGATATAAAGTATCAACTGTTTTACCAAAATCTTGTTTCTCACTTGCTACACAAGCGTAGTTATATTGGCCACCTAGTTTAGAACTCTTTTCGAACAAGTCTACATGATGTCCTTTTTTAGCTAGAATCCAAGCTGCTTCAAGCCCAGCAACACCGCCACCAATAACCGCAATAATCTTTTTAACAGTTGCTTCTTCAATACGCCAATGTGGTTTGCCAGAGAAAGGATTAATCATACAAGACATACCTTTATCACTTTCATCTAACGGCTTACCATAGTAACATCTTTGCATACAGCCGGTGCAATGATAAATTTCTTCTGTTTTACCTTCTCTTACTTTCTTAGGGAATTCATAATCACATACAGACTGTCTACCTAATGCGATTAAATCAGCTTTACCTGATTCAATTATTTCTAACGCTAAGTCAGGATCATTGATTCTACCTACTGTAATTACCGGAATATTTACTGCTTGTTTAACTTTATATGCGTTTTCAACATTAAATCCTGGACGGTTATAATGTGTTGGTACAATCATGCCACCTGCTGGTGTTCCTGCTGATACACTTATTGAATCGGCGCCTGCTTCTTCAAATAACTTAGCATATACAACTACATCATTAATATGCATACAGTTTGGAATATATTCTTCAGTAGATATACGAACTTGCACTGGATAATAACTGCCACATTTTTCTTTAATGCCCTTAATAATATCTATCACAAAACGTGCTCTATTTTCATAAGAACCGCCGTATTCATCACTTCTACGATTATAGGCAACAGATAAGAATTGTTCGCCTAAGTAACCATGAGCACAGTGTACTTCAACCATATCAAAGCCTACTCTCTTTGCCCTATCAGCTGCTTCAATATACTTTCCTTTTAAGTACTCAATTTCATCAACAGTCATTTCATGAGCTTCTTGTTTATACTTTAATGATGGAAGTCCTGATACTGACCATGGTTTCATTCCTACGCAACTTGTATCTGTTTCTACTCCAGCATGATGTAGTTGTGCAGCACATAAGCCGCCACCTTCATGAATGGCATCAACAACCATTTTTAGACTATCAAGATATTCGTCGCTTTCAATAGAAGGCTCATTACCAGAAGCATACCCCGTTTTATCTACAGCTAAGAATTCTGGAATAATTAAGCCAAATTCCCCCTTAGCTCTTTGACCATAATAGAACTTTGATAATTCGGTGAACTTATGATCACTGCCAGCACTACTAGAGTGCATGGCAGGCATCACAAATCTGTTTTTAATTGTTAAGCTTCCAATTTTAATTGGCTTTAATAAACTTTCGTATTTCATAGTTTTTCCTCAAGACAATTTGTGCATACTTCAATAATTGCATCTTCGTTTTCCATGCGGCCATTAGCTGTACAACAACTATTTCCAGCACATTCTTTAGCGAACGCCTTAATTTCAGATACATCCTTGATATATTCACTTAGTTTGTGGAAACTTAACTTTTCTAATAATTCCTTTAAAGCAACAGGAGCTAATTTAGCAGCTTCTACTGTACTTAGTCCAGTTGTATCTTTGCCTAAAGCCTTAGCTAAAGTAGCAAATCTTTCTGGACAGTATTTTACATTGTAGTTCATAGCATATGGCAAAGGAATGCCAACAGAAATACCATGATATACACCATAATACTTAGCAAGCATAGAACCGATAGCGTGGCATTCGCCTGCTCCAATATTTAGAGCAACACCAGCCATCAATGCACCCCATTGCATCTTTAAACGAGCATCAAGGTTTGTTGGTTCGTTATATGCTTGTACTACATTTTGAGCAATCATTTCAATTGCTCTTAAAGCAACTGCATCTGAAATCTCACAAGAGTTTTCAATTGTTGTTTTAAATGTATAAGCTTCAATCGCATGGCAGATTGCATCCATTCCTGTATATGCTGTTTCTTCTTTTGGTAAAGTAACTAGGAAGTTTGTATCAAGAATAGCATAGTCACTTAATAAAGCAGGATTTGAAAGAGTTGTCTTTCTATGGTCTACTTTCTTTGTAATTACTGCAGCCTTACTTACTTCACTACCAGTTCCAGATGTTGTAGCACAAGCGATATAAGGAACTTCTCTGCCGTGGAAATCTTTAGCATTTGGATCTTTGATTGCTTTAGCATGATTTGAATAGTCAAGAATTACACCATCATGAGTAACCATGATTGCCACACACTTAGCGCAATCCATACTAGAACCACCGCCAAGTCCAATTACACAGTCACAATCATTTTCTTTGAATACTTTTAAACCATCTTCAACCATATAATCATATGGATCAGGATTAACACCATGATAAATTGCATAATCATCAACAAGTTTAGTTACTGGTTCAACAATATTTGAATAGAAGTTTGCATAAATATTTTCATCAGTTACAATTAAAGGTTTTTTAACTTTTAATTCTTTTAATGCTTTAGATAATTCCTCAACAGCACCAGGTCCAACTGAGATTTTTGTATTCATTAAATAGTAATTTATATAGCTCATTATTTATTCTTGGCCTCCTTGATATCCTTAATTATTTGTTTTAAAACAACATCAGCTCTTTGTTTACCAAAATCATCTGAGTCAACTAAATCTACAGGAACTTTACCATTTACTCTTTTTCTAATTTCGGTTTCGATATAAGCTGCCTGTGGTCCAATCAACAATAATGCAATTTCATTATTTTCAAGTTCTGTTTCTATGTCACCTTCGCCTTTAGCGTATACTTCTACAGGAATGTTGTTATCCTTAGCTAATTTGTTAATCTTATTAGTAAAGAAAGAAGTTGACATTCCAAATGTACATATCATTAATACTTTTTTCATAGATCCATATCACTCGCATCAAATGTAATTTCTTCTGAAGAATCTGATTCAACAACTTGCTTGTCCATAATCTTTGCGAATGGTAAATAAGTTAATACAGAGATTACTAAACAGAATGCTTGGAATACAACGTTTCTCCAGTCACCACCAGAAGCAATATATCCTGATAAGAAGATTGGAGTTGACCATGTTGTATAAACAACAAGTGGAGAAATCATTCCGATTGCAGTTGCTATATAAGCTAAGATATAAACAATAGTTGTAGTAAAGCAGAATGGGATGAACATAATTGGGTTATATACAATTGGTAATCCAAATAAGATTGGTTCATTAATATTGAATAATTCTGTTGTTAGTGACATCTTAGCAATTTCACGCATATCTTTTCTCTTTACAAATAATAGAATTGCAATTGTTAAACCTAAAGTGTTAGCGATACCACCAAGTGTTCCGTATACATCTCTAAATGGAAGAGAGATAATATGAGGAATTGCTTCGCCTAACTTCCAAGCAGCTGTATTTTCTTCAATCGCAACCAATAGGCCTGGTTCAAAGATAGGGTTAATTACACCAGCTGGGTGAACACCTAAGAAATAACATAAATCTTGCCCAAAGCCAAAATATAATAAGAATGCAAATAGATTTGTAGAAACACCAACCATTGGTGCTTGTAAAATCGCATTAATCAATTCATGAACTTCTTTACCAGTTAATGTAACAGATAGATAAGATAATACTGCACATAATAAGTGAATAATAATGATTACAATCATTGAGTTAAATGATTCAATGATTGCTGGTGGTACATTACCACTAATCTTAATTTGAATTTTCTTAATTTTAGATAATTTCAAGAATAGTTCAGTAATCAATAAACCTGTAAGTAAGCTTACAAACATGCCATGTAATCCTAACTTTTCAGTAGTAATTGCACTTGGCATGAAGATGAATAAGGCACCAACTGCTACTGCAGCAGGTAGAATTGGAGTTTTGTAGTTCTTGTTCTTTGACAAGTTATAAGCAACTAAGAAACAAGTTAATAGTGAATAAATATTATTACCACCATTAGTTGCAGTAGAAGCGATTGCCACGATTGCACTTACTAAACCTTGAGGTAAGTGAGTTGCACACCATGAACCATCAGCGAATAGTACCCAGGCAATAAATACCATAAATCCAGATAACACTAGGAATGGTATTGTGAATAAGAATGCATCTCTAATGGCTCTTAAATGAACTTCTTGAGCAGCTTTCTTTGATAAATCTAAGAGTTTTTGAACAAACTTACTATTTTTCTTTTCAGACATTTTCTTAACCTTTCATTTCCATTATTTTTTTATAAACATCTAATAATTCTTTTGCGCTATCCCTTTTGATTTCAGTCATAATCAATTGGTCTTCAGCATGCATAAACAATACAGAAAAAGGTAAACTTTCTCCATTAGCTTCTTCTTGTATAACACTGAAATGTTTTCCAGAGGCTGTAGCTAATTGTTTGCTTCCTTCTTTAATTAATGATTCTGCTTTTTCAAAATCAAATTCTTTAGAAGCTTCTATTCCTTGTTGGAAAGAGCTTCTTGCATTACTAGCTTCACTTATTATTTCAAAAGATAAATTTTGAATTGTCTCTAAATCCATTATTTGTCCCCTTCGAAATCATCAAAATAATGACTGTTTCTTTCATATGTATCGAAGAACACTTTTGCTGTATAGTTTAGTTCATACATTTTCCATACACCATCAATTTTCTTTAGGTAGTTAACATATTTAGCTGTATAGAAATTGTTGTTAAGTGTATTCCTACATAAGATTTTTGATCCTAAACGATGAGGTTCAATTCTAGAACCATACATCACAGCCTCGTCTCCATTTACTTCAACTCCAACGATTTTAATTGCATGCTCCAAAGCAGCCTCCTTATGACTTGTGTTTTTAAAATTATCTACAAGTCTTCCAGCACAATCTGCCAGTACCTTGCCACCCGCAACAAATTTAACATCGTTGGTATATGATCCCATATGTAGATTCCAGTCACAGTTATCAAGTCCAAATGAATATCTAAACATGTTTTCAATAATTTGTTCTTCATCTGTAAGTGTTTCATCATTTTCAGGAATAAATGCCCATGGTGAATCAAATTCTGAGTAAATCATTGGCTTATGTCCAGAGTAGATTTGATAATCTAGTAATGTCCATTCAGGAACAAATGATGTATTTCCTTTAACCCAGTCTAGGTCAAACCAAATTTCATTAATTTTCCAATTTGAATCAGCCTTATTCCAATTGATTAAGAACTTGCCACCATATTCAAACGAATGTAAGAACTTACCATCATCTTTACCAACTAATGACATCATATAAGAAGATTGTCTAGCATTATCTCCTTTAGTATGAACAACAAAGTTACTAATCAAGTGTCTCCTTAAAGTCAAATCATCCTTATTAACTACTAATGCACTGACAACTTGATCAACACCTTTCACTTCACCAACTGTCGAAATATGACCACAAACATCTTCTGTAAATAATCCTTTTAATGAATCTAAATCATATTTCTCTAGATATTCTGCAAAATTATTGAACAATGTTCTAATTTCGTCTCTTTTTCGCATTTTATCCTCCTAAAAATTAAAAATTTAAGCGCTTCCATCGTACTTTAGTACTAAATATACTTTAATTATTTTCATTTTATGCTCGAATGTCAATATATTTTGCGCATTTGATTGAAATAGTGCATATATTTCAATCATTTTGACTGATTATTGATTAAAACTTGACTTATTATTGCACATATATTATCATTTTAATTGAATAGAGAGGGATTGTCGTGAAAACTGAAAATAGATATAAAAAAATTGAACAATTGTTAAACAAGAACGGAAGTTTATCCGTTAAAGAATTAGCGGAGATTGTAGATGTTTCGGAAGCCACTATTAGAAGAGACTTAGCCGAAATGGAAAAAAGATCTGTTATCTCTAGAATGTGGGGAGGAGCTAAAATACTTGAGGAGAGTGCTTCCAACAATGTGGTTAATTATTCTGATGAGTATTTGTTAAGATTTTCTAAAAACACTCACTTTAAAGAAGAACTAGCTAAGAAAGCGTGTAGTTTAATCAAGGATGGTTCTACTATCTTTATTGATGCTGGTTCAACCACTTCTAAAATGTTTGATTATTTAGAAGGTAATGATATTACTGTAGTTACAAATAGCTTATACAATATTGATAAACTTGCTTCAAAAAACATTCAAACATTTTTGCCAAGAGGATATGTTAATTTTGGTTCTGCAACAATTTTAAGTATGGAAACAGCACAAGATGTTGCGTCCCTAAATTACGATATTGTCTTTTTAGGTACATCAGGAATTGATAAACAAACGGGCTTTACCACAAGAGATATTTTTGACTTTAATCTAAAAAGCACTTTAATTGGTCGAGCAACTAAAACTTATATCGTCTCTGATTCTAGTAAATTTGGCCTAAGACGTCCTTATACATTTGCTAATATTGATGATTGTACTCTTATCTGTGATAAACATCCAGACTTTGACGTTAAAGATATAATCGTTATCTAATCAAGCCATTTTAAAGGGTTAGCATGCTAACCCTTTAAAATTCTCTTAACCTCACAAACATACATATCATGATAATCTCTTTCAGGATACTGTCTATCAATGATTTCCTTATCCAAGAAACAAGACTCATCGATAGTTTGACGATATAGCACTTTTAATTCAAAAGTTAAAGTAGCCTGTTTATAGGTTTTAACACCATCAATCTCAATGACATCAAGACCACTTTTCTTAATCTTATCCTTATCATTGTAGGCAGATAAAGTTCCTAGCAATGCTAGTTCTTTTTTGTATTCACCGCCAAAGAAAGATAAAGATAATTTTGAATTCTCAGTATCAATTAGCTTCTTAGTATAACGCTGTGGTCTAACATAAATAGTCACCACATTCTTACCCCACAAGAAACCCATGGTACCCCAATTGGCAGTCATTGAATTAAATTCCTTACCATCATCACAGTTAATCAACATCCACTCTTTACCAATCACAGTAAAGGGATCTAATTTAATCATTTCCATTAATATCCTCACCCCTTATAAACTTACTAATATCTTGTGCTAATTCTTTAGTATTCTCTTCTGAAATATAAATCATATGACCTGACTTATAAGGTTTCATAAAGACACGACTATGATCCAAACCAGCATGATCAATTGTGTAATAAACCATGCCAATCTCAGTACAATCATCATACCAACCATTCGCAAAGAACACACGCATTCCTCTTGAACCATTCATAGCCTCTCTTAAACGACAAGAAGTATTACCACCTTTTTCTTCAGTATTCCACTTATAAGTACCATCACCCCAGAAATTTCTAAAAGTTAAATATTGTCTATCCATCTTAACATTTAACGAAGGCAAAATAGTACCATTTAAAGCAGCATAGAAGAAACCATCATATCTTTGAGCAGTAGCATCACCACCCTCTTGCTTTTCAATCTCTTCCGCAAAAGGCACAACCAATGGTCTAGTTAAACGACCATCATATCTACTAACAGATAAACCTTTATCTTTAACAACCTCTAATCTAAAACCCTTTTCATCAATCTTTAAAGCATGCATCTCTAAATAATGTCTAGAAACACCTGTATAATACATAAGCTTCTGGATGATGATTTCTCTTTCTTCACCGACTAAAGCTTCACCCTTATATAAAGCTAATAGATAATCATTATCCGCAAACTTCTTTGCCTCTAAGGCGAATTCATCAACACTTTGATTACTTGGATGATTATGATACCAGTTAATAGCTGCATATGTAGGGAAATATAAAACTGAACTTTCTACTTCTACACCTTCATTAAAATATTTACCAACAGTAACTGTATTACCAATTAAAATCAAACCATCAAACTTAATACCATAGCCTCTTTTAGCACCCATGCCACCACATGAGATACCAGCTGCAACCGCACATCTTGTACAACCATAGCTTTCTCCAGCTAAATACTTTGGTGAATTAAAACGATTATACTTTCTTAACCACTTTTCAATAAAAGTTAATAAAGCCTCTGCATCTTCCTCAATCCCAAAGAAATCCTTAGCATGACTATCATCAAGAAGTACACCAAAACCGGTACCAACAGGATCAATCACCACAATATCAGCCTCATCCAATAGACAATCAGGATTATCAATAACCTCATATGGGGGAAGAGAAGTTTCTCTATTTACTTCTTCATACTTAATACGCTTAGCACCAAAGAAACCAGCATGCACATACATGGAACT